>JABMNB010000132.1 GCA_013205335.1 Rhodospirillales bacterium | reverse complement strand
GATCATCGGCGCGGGGCCGTCAGGGCTGCTGCGGGCCCTGTCCCTGCTCATACAGCGAACGCGGTTGCCGGGGGCAGGACGGGGCAGGGGTCGGTTATGGCTTGGGCGCGCATCCTCGCCCACGTGACGGGGTTGGTGGACCAGGAACTGTTGGCGCGAAACGAGTGCCTGGCGGCCAAAAATCGCATCATGAAGCCCAAGTTGAAAGGGCGGCCGAAGCTCTCGGACGCCAAGGCGTGAATTGCGCCCCGGCAACCCGTAGCAACCCGCACCGCCACGAAGAGAGCGTTGGATCCCAAATCCCAATTCTCCGCCATTTTTACGCCAGCATAACTCGGTTCCCCTTATACTCCCTGCAGAACAGATGCGGCGAGGGTGCGGCATGGCGCGAGCGGCAAAGACAAAGCGAAAGGGCACCGGCCGCAGGGCCAAGGCTACAGCCGCCAGTGTTCTGCCGGACCCCGACTCCGACCTGGACGCGCTGCTGATGTCGTTCATGCGGATGCTGGATGACGATGGCAGCGATGAAGCCCTCGATCTCGCTCAGGAGAAGGCCTTCGAGGCAATGGAGGCGCCGCTGGCGGGAGAGAGGATTGCGCTGGCGCGGGAGGCGCTGGCGCTGTCCCCACTCTGCGCCGACGCGTATCTCGTCCTGGCACGGGAAACCGCCAATCCAAACGAAGCGCTTGAACTTTACCAGCGAGGCGTCGCCGTCGGCGCAGAAGCGTTGGGCGAGACCGCCTTCCAGGACGACGTCGGTTCGTTCTGGGGCTTGCTCCAAACCCGACCTTACATGCGCGCGCGCCATGAGCTGGCACTGGCCCTTTGGCGCCTCGGCCACCGTGACGAAGCGGTCGGCCATTACCACGAGATGCTGCGCCTCAATCCCAACGACAACCAAGGCATCCGCTACCTGTTGATCGACGCCTTGCTCGAACTTGGCCGTGACGTCGACGCCGACGCGCTCTTGGAGCGCTACGAGGACGATGACTCCGCTCGCTGGACCTGGTCGGCAGCCCTTCTCGCGTTCCGACGCACCGGGAACAGCGCACCCGCCAACATGGCGCTGGCCAGGGCCGTCAAGGCCAACCGTCACGTGGCGGCCTATCTCCTGGGCGAAAAGCCGCTTCCGCCGAAATTGCCGGGATTCACCGGCATGGGCGACGAGAGCGAGGCAGTCTCCTATGTCCACTACGCTGCGGGCGCCTGGGCCGCTGCGCCGGAGGCGAAGGGTTGGGTGGCCGATGCTCCGGCGATCGCCATCCGGAAGGAAGGCGATCCTCAGGACACCGAACAGGAGGCCGAACCAGATCTCGATCGCATCGACGAAGCCGTTCTCGCCCTGCTGGTGCTTGGACTGCATGACGAGAGCCGCGCCTGGAAGACTTTCGATTGGGCGGCGCTCGACCGGCTGCATGCCAAAGGCCTCATCTCCAATCCGGTGGGCCGCGCGAAATCGGTCGTCTTCACCGAAGCAGGCCTCGAGGCGGCGCTGCGATCGCATCGCACCCTTTTCGCAAAGAGGCCGCCGAAATCCGGATAGCCCGATGCCCCGGCGACGTCTTCGGGCAGCCACAACCGAAATAAACGAATTAAGCGAAACAATCGAAACGAAGAGGCCCGGGCGCGATTCCCGGGGTTGGCATCAACCCTTAGCGTCGTAAGCGCAGCGAAACCCTATATAGACGGCGTAGAAGCTGGCGGCCTTCCACTGGGCGCCGTCGGCACGGGCCTGGGCCGGGCCGTACCACCAGGACCCGCCGGCGGTGAGGGCCTCGTCCCCGCGTCGGTCCGCCATCCACTCCCAGACATTGGCGCCCATGTCGTACAGTCCATTGACGCCGCGTTTGGTGGTCGCGACCGCGACGTGCGCCCGACGGTTGTTGTTCATGCCGTCGGGGGCGTCGCCGACCGGATACGGGTAGGTCTGCCCCCGCACGTAACCGTCCGTCGGTCGGTCGCGCTGCTCGGTGTAGGCGGCGCTTCGCCACTCGGCGCTGGTCGGCAGCCGGCCGCCGACATGCCGGCAGAAGGCATCGGCCTCCGCCCAGGTCACGTGCACGGCAGGCTCCGAGTCCTGGCCGGGCTGGCCCTGAGGACGCTCGTAGGTCCAGCCTTGCCGCCGCGTCCATCCGCCGGTGTATTCGAAGCCACCGCCCTCGCGCTCGGCCGCCGTTCGCAAGGACGTCGTGCGGGCGAAGGCTCGGTACTGGCCGATCGTCACTTCGGTCGCATCGATGCCAATTCCACCGATGCGCACAGGCTCCGGCCGTTGCGCGAGAGAGGGGGCGGCACTGGCGATAGCGGCAGCAAGGGATGCGGTAACGATCGTAAGTCGCGAATGGATCATGGGCGCCGTGCTTCGTGCGTTTGGGGTGCTGCTTAGCCTGCCCCTGCTGATATCAGCCGGTGGGGCGAGAATTCGGCCGCTCTGGCCAACCCGTGAGCAGGCCGAATCGGAGCGTAGGGCTTGCCACAGGCTGGCGCCAAGATGGCTTATGGCGCGGACGGCCGATAGCCAATTGTTGCTGAGTGCCATCTCCAAGACGTAAGCAAACGGAACAGTACTCCAAGCGATCCTCCTCCAACCCGCCTTGCGTGAGACCGCGAGCGGAAGGTCGAGCTCGACCCGGTCGTGCGTCACCTTCGGCGTGATGCGCCCGCGATAACCGCTTCCAGGCCGGCGGCTGTTGAAACGGTATCAAATGCACCGATTGGAGGGATTTGAGATGGGATGAGGCGCCGTCACGCTGCTGGCGATCAGGCAAGCCGCCGGAGCGCTTCGCTCAGTTGAAGAAGAGCGCGATCCCCGGGAAGGCGATGATCAGCAACAGCACGACGAACATGATCAGCGTAAAGGGCTGTGTACCGGCGAAGATATCCCAGAGCGTGATGCGGGGGTCGTTGAGCGTACTTTTCACGACATAGACCGATATGCCGAAAGGCGGTGTCAGAAGGCCGATCTCGACGGCGATGACGGTGATGACGCCGAACCACACCAGGTCGATGCCCAGCGTCTTGGCCACCGGCAGCATCAGCGGCAGCACGATCAGCATGATTGACGCCGAGTCGATGATGCAGCCGAGGAACAGCACGATCGCGATGAAGACGGCCAGGAAGCCGGCGACGCCGAAGCCCAGGCCCGCCATCCATTCGACGACGAACTGCGGCAGGCCGGACAGGGTCAGCATCCGGCTGTAGAGGTTGGCGGCGATGATCAGGAACAGCACCGAGACGGTGATGCGGCCGGTTTCGACCAGCACCTTCCAGAAGATCGAGGGCGTGAGGCGCCGCTTGGCGAGCGCCAGGGCCAGAGCCCCCAACGCGCCGACCGCTCCGGCGTCGGTCGCGGTGAAGATGCCGCCGTAGATGCCACCCAGGACAACGAAGATCAGCAGGACGACCGGCGCCACCTTGACGGCCGCCTCGCGCAGCGCCATGCCCGGCACGTTCACTGCGGCGGTGCCGCCCACGTAGCCCGGAAACAGCCACGCCATGGCAACGATCGCGATAGAGAAAGCGATGGCCAGCACGAGGCCTGGCATGACGCCCGCGAGAAACATGGCGCCGACCGACTGCTCGGAAAGGAACGCGTAGAGAATCATCAGCAGGCTGGGCGGGATCAGCATTCCCAGCACCGACGAGCCTGCGACGACGCCGGTGGCAAAGCGCGGGGTGAAGCCGAAGCGCAGCATCTCTGGCACGGCAACCTTGGTGAAGACCGCGGCCGAGGCGATCGAGATGCCGGTGATGGCCGCGAACACGGCGTTCGCCATCACCGTCGCCACGCCCAGCCCGCCGCGGATGCGGCGAAGCATGCTGTTGGCGACCTCGAAAATGTCCTTGCCCAGGTCGGCCGTCGCCACCAGCAGGCCCATCAGGACGAACAGCGGCACCACACCGAACTCGTGGCTGGCGATCGAATCGTTGGTCGCCTGCGCCATCAACGCCAGCGCCACGTCGATACTGTCGCGCATCAGCCAGACGCCGACGAAGGACAGCAGCAGCAGGGAGATGGCGACATGCAGCCCGGCGATGATCAGAACGACCATCATGGCGAGCGAGACGATGCCGATGCCGAGCGCTGTCATGGCGTACCCCGAAGCGCCCTGCGGAAATCGGCAAGGGCGAGGAAGATGTAGGTCAGGCAGGTGAAGGCCGAGCCGACGACGGTGATCAGGCGGATGGGCCACGTCGGCGCGGTGAAGTCGCCGAGCGAGCCGACATAGTCGCCGATCTCCCATGCCGACCTGAGTTCGGGCGTCACCGCCATGACGACGATTGCCATGATCGCCGCGCCGATGACGTGGAACAGGCCCTGGATGACGTCGGCCAGGCGTGGTGCGCGGGTGACGACGACGTCGATCAACAACTCGGCCCGCACGAACCGGCCCGCCCACAGCGTATTGGGAAGCTGCATGAAGACGATGCCGACGATCGCCAGCGACACCAGCTCGGTGGTGCCGCGCAGCGGGCTGTTGAACACGGAGCGGCCGACGATGTCGACGTTGATCAGCACCAGCAGCCCGAAGATGCCCATCGTCCCCAGCGCGTTCATGACGCCGGTGATCTGGTCCAGGCGAAACGGCTGGGGCTGCCCGTAGGAATCGGCCTTTCCGGCGCTGTCGACGCCGGTTTCCAGTTCCACGGCCTCAGGCCTTCCAGTCCCGCACCGGCTTGACGCCTGCGGCCTTCAGCGCCTCGATATAGGCGTTGACCAGCGGGCGGGCGGACTTGACGCCCTGCTTCTCGAGCTGGCTTGCCCAGGCATCCGGCAGGTTGGGCAGCATTGCCGCCCACTTCGCCCGCTCGGCTTCCGGCAGGGTCGTAACGTTGGCGCCGGCGGCCCGCAGGTTCTTCACCGCCTCCTCCGCGAGAGCCGTCTGGGTCTTGGCGAATTCGGCGTCATAGGCTTTGCCCGCCTTGCGCACGGCCTCTTGTGCGACCGGCGGCAGCTTCTGGAAGCTGCGCAGGTTGAAGGCGAGCGACCCGGTGTACTGGGCGCCGAGATTGCAAAGGGTGATGTGCGGCGCGACTTCATGCAGCTTGGCCGACCAGACCGGCGACATCGACACGATCGCGCCCTGCGCCACACCGGTCTGGATGCCATTGTAGTAGGTGTTGAGGTTGCCGGCGACGGCGACCGCCCCGGTGCCCTGCAGCCAGTTGGCGATCGGCCCCGGTACGAAGATCTTCTTGCCCGCGAGGTCGGCGGCGGAATTCACCGGAAAGTTCGTGACGAGCTGGTAACCGTCGATGGCGACGATACCCAGCACCATCATGTTGTTCTTCGACCAGGCGTCGTTCATCTCGGTGAACTGCCCGTTCAGCTTCTGGACGATGCCGCTGATGGTCGAGATGTCCGGCGAACCGAACGGTACCTGCAGCGTCACTTGCTGCAGCGGGAACTTGGCGGCTTCGAAGATCTGCGACACGAGGCCTGCATCGGACACGGAGGTCTTGAGCGCATCGCTCTCGGCACCGAGCTTCGCCACGGTGCCGCCATAGGCCTTGGTCCATTCGATCTTCACCGGCGAGCCGGCGGCGGCGAGCTCGCGGTCGATCGTGCCGAGGAACGTCTCGTCGAGCACCTTGACCCAATTGAACACCGGCGGGTGGCCGCAGGTGATCGTGAACTTCAGGATCTGCTGCGCCCGCGCAGCGTTGGTGCCGCCAAATGCGACGAGCCCGGCTGCAGCCGATGCGCCGATGAACTGCCTGCGATCCATGGTGTCTCCGCCCCTTCGTGTTTTGTTGTCCGCAGGCTATGCGACGATGTGTGGCGGGATCAAGCCACGCTGTCGGCATGGCAGGCCTGAATGGGGCCGGTCCCAGGAGTTTGGACTTTACTGACTGGGGAACCCGAAGGGGCGTCTGGCGCCCGCCCGGGTGCGTTGGGCGTCGCCGGTGCGCCACTCTGCATCATCGGCGGGAGCGACGTCGCCGCCCCCAAACCGCAGGGAGACGCGGCCTGCCTCGTTGCCTTCGACCGCGCGCTTGTGCACGAGGTGAGTCTCTCGCGTCGCGTCAGGCCGGTGGCCGCGCACGGTTGCGTTTCCGCCACCATTACCTACTGCGACAACTGTCTCCGGGCCCAGTCGGGGCCGATGAGAAGCCCGGTGTTTGCGTGCTTTCCGGCATGAATCTCCTGACTGCCGTTGCCGGCGCATTACATGACCTATCCCGGCGGAGGTCCTGTCTTTCCTGTCAAGCGGATAGGGCGGGTTTCAGGTCCAGTGACAATCCATTTGAAGGAGGCCTGTCTTGCCCGCTTTGGCGAACTGCTCGTCCCACGGCATCTATGGCGTGCTCTTCAGCGTTTCTACGTATGGATCGAGCCGGCGTTCATCGCTGAATGATCGAGGCTGATGGCCGGCTACGCCGAGAAGCAAGGACGGAAGCTGTCGGAAGTCATGATCGATGCGGCGATGACGTGGTCGGAGCCAAGCAGCGATGTCCGGATCGCCGGAGAACAAGCCGTCAGGCTCATTGAGTCTGGCAAACTGCATTGCGTCTGGAGCGGCCGTGCGCTTTCGGCCGAGGCTCCGTCTGTAACGGCGATGACGAGGTTGATCGCCATCCTATTCCGCCTTCCCCTCTGTCGCGAGGGTCAGGACGACGCTGTCAGGAACCGGCTCGTCGGCCGGCGGCGAAACGCCGTTCAGTCCCATCTCCGCCAGGATCATGATGATCGCATTCCTGATATGGGAGAGCGCATCTTCGCGGGTCTCGCCGCCGATCACAGCGCCATGATGGCACGGCGCGGGACAAACGGCCTGCCATTCGTCGCCGGGTCCGGTAGCCGTCACAAGATATCCAACGGTCACGCGGCCTCCTCCTGCATGGTTACAGGCGCCAATGCCTCAGAGAGCAGGCGGCCGCGGGTAGGGAACCAAGCGAGGTCCGTCCGGGGGAAAGTCGGCTCCGTTGGAGTGGTGCGAGCTAATCATTCCCTCCGAACCTCTGCCGCCCAGTTCCCGGCGTTTGCGCCATGTCAAACCGCACCGCGATGAAGCGTCTAGGATCACCGCATGAAATCCATCACCGACAAGGCCGAAGTCTCGGTCGATTTTCCGGACAAGACCTACATGGGCGCGTTCGGGCGCGAGTCCTCGTTCGACGTGAAGGTCGAAGCCGACGAGGTCCTGCTGCGTCTGATTCGCACGGGCGAGGAACGGCGCGAGATCGCCGTTCATCTGCACTACTATCTTCTGGCCGACCTGCTGAAAGAGATCGGCCAGGGTCTGGCCTCGCAGGAGCCGCTCGACGAGTCGCATCTCGGGGCGCTGCGCGATGGCGTGGCGACACTGGCCGCTGCGGTGAAGCTGCGAAGGAAGAAGTAGCTGTCCATGCTCAAGATCGATACAGCCATGAAATCGGTTTGCGGGTTGAAGATCGCGACCGCCGATATCCGGCAGTGGTCCAGAGCGCTGCTCGCGCGCGCGCCAGTCTCCCTGCAAGGGTTCCCAGCGCGCCTGCCTCCGAGTGACACAATAGCGAACCGCGACGACGACCTCACCGCGACGGCGATATAGGTTCGGTCACTCCAAACAGTTCAGGTCGCCCGACGCACGTAGCGATGGTGCAGGCCAGGGTGTTGCCGGCGCAGGACGGTAAACTGATGTCGCAGGGCGACGAG
>JABMNB010000131.1 GCA_013205335.1 Rhodospirillales bacterium | reverse complement strand
GTGACGGGTAGGCCGGCGTCACCACATCGATGAATTCCCGGCCGCCTTCGCTGCGCAGGTTGACCTCGACGATGATGCCCAGCAGATCGCGGATCTTGTTCGGCAACTCTTCCAGCAACCGCGTGGCGTCGGCGATGCCGACCGCGCGCCCTTTGTCGTCGCGCCCGATGACCAGCACGCCGCCTTCGGCGTTGGCGAAGCCGCACACCCAGCGCAGGTGATCGTCGCGCCAAGATGCCTTCCACTCGGTGTGTTGCGATTCCTTCATACCAGCCGCGTCTTGCCGGTGAGCAGCTCCTGCATCATCGCCTGCTTGAGGTCGCGGGTCTTATCGCTGCGGGCTTCGAGTGCCGCCAGCTCGGCGTCCATGTCGGAGAGAACGGCGGCGATGGCGGCTTGTTCGGGCAGCGGAGGTACGGCAAATGCGCGCTCTTTAAGAAACTTGAAATGCCGGTTGTAGCCGGTCGGCTCGACTCCGCGATACTGCAACTGGAAGGCATGAAACCGGGTATTCTGTCCTGCCTTTCCCAGTAGAATCTGTGTCCCATCCGCGCCGACCAAGAAGTCGAAGGCGATGAACTTGACGAAACAGGTGTGATCGCCGAATACAACTACGCCCCCATCAGGGCATCGCAGGCACTTCTCTTCATTGTCTGAGTAGCCGATTACTTGCTCTTTGCCTTGGTCGATAACCGGATACTTTCCGGTAGCTTGGTAGTCGGAAGTTTGGATCTGGTAGGCCTTTGCATTGAGCCTGACGAGGACGTCCCCTAACCGTTTCACCTCCCACGCCCCGCTGAAGCCGGGGAGGCGGGTCTGGCCGGTCAGGAGCTGCTGCATGGCGGCCTGTTTGAGGTCGCGCTTCTTGGCGATGAGCCGATCCAGCCATCCCAGCAGCGCATCCACATCGCTCAACGCCGTCGCGATGGCATCACGCTCTGCTTCGTCCGGCGATACTGGAATACGAAACGAGTTGAGACTCTTGTTCGTGATCTGGTTTATCGTGGCGCCCAAATGCTCGTTGATCTGGCGCTTGAGGATCTCTGACTGGAACAAGTAGCTGGCGAGCCTGCCGATAGGACTTCGGTAAACCGCCATAAACGCCCCGAATGTCATGCCCAGCCCGCGCTCGTCGAGGAGCGCTGTCTTGCCGATCAGGTTGCGACTGCCGTTCCTAACGCAGACCAGCACGTCTCCGGGCCTAACCTTGATTCTCTCTGGGATATCCGTATCAACGAACACGTTGTCGTCGAACGCGAGAGCGTCGTTCTGGATGTTTGAAGAGCGCAGGACGAGCGTACCGTGTTGCCGAACATCCGACGGCTTGTAGGTCAGTCCGATCAACGCCTCGCCGAGTTCTCCGAGGCGCTGCACATGCCACTCCTCCGGAATGACCCCCACCTCCGTCTGCTTGTATCCGGGCTTCACTTCCATACTGCCCCCATCTTCTTCAGGTGCACGTCCACCCGGGCGGAAAGCGTCTCCACCTCCTCGGTGAGCCTCGGCAGCGGCGTGGCGTAGCGCGCGGCCAGCTCGCTGATGCGGCCGGTGAGGGGCATTCGTGCCTCGCGGCTCTGACAGCTACTCACGGCGGCCCTCCTCCAAGCTGGCGGTGATGCTCTCCAGTTGGGCCTTCAATTCCTCTTTGGACGGCAGGTAGAGCTGGTATTTGGAGGCGAAGATGTTGGCATCCGGCGGCAGGGTGAGTTCGACGAGGGCGTCGTTTTTGCGGTGGCAGAGCACAATGCCGAGGGTGGGCAGTTCGTCGGGCAGCTTCACGTGGCGGTCGAAGTAGTTCACGTACATCTGCATCTGGCCGAGGTCCTGATGGGTGAGCTTGTCCCGCTTGAGATCAATCAGGACGTAGCAGCGCAGCAGCCGGTTGTAGAAGACGAGATCCACGCGGAAGTGATCGTTGTCGAAGGTGAAGCGCTTCTGGCGGGCCTCAAAGAGGAAGCCTTTGCCGAGTTCCAGCAGGAAGGTTTCCAACTGGTCAATGATGGCGGACTCCAGTTCATCCTCCGAGTAGTGCGGGCGGTCCTCCAGGCCGAGGAACTCCAGAACGAGGGGATTCTTGATGAGGTCGGCGGCTTTTTCCACCACCTGCCCCTCGGTGGCGAGGCGGCGGATTTCCTCCTTGTCCCGGCTGAGGGCGAGCCGCTCGTACAGGGAACTGGCGATTTGGCGCTGGAGTTCGCGGACGCTCCATTGGTTTGCGGCGGCCTCGATTTCGTAAAAACGGCGCTCGTCGGGGTCGTCGAGGGTGAGCAGTTCGACGTAGTGGGACCAGCCGAGGGTGAAGCGGCGGGAGAGCGCATTGACGGATTCGGCCAGGTTCAATGGGCGGGCTTGCGTCGAGGTCAATTCGTCCGACAGTGTCGGTCGAATTGTGGCTGCTGATTCAACCGACAGTGTCGGTTGAATCCTGGCGGCGCGATCCTCAGAGGCCAGTTGGTCAGACGGCGCCTGACCGAATTGCGGATATTCCCGGTAGAAGCTCCGGTAGAGCCGAAGGCGGGTGGCTGAGACACCTTTGATGCCAAGCAGCTTCAGTCGTGCCGTCAGGGCTTCCATGAGGCCGGCTCCATAGGCCGCCCTGTCCGCGCCATCCTGTTCAAATTCCACAATGTATCGGCCAAAGAGCCAGTTGCGG
>JABMNB010000130.1 GCA_013205335.1 Rhodospirillales bacterium | reverse complement strand
GGGCGATTTGCTTCATCCACGCCTCATTCGGATGAACGGTGATCCCGGCGATATCCACCCGGCGGCTCTCGATATGGATGAAGAACAGCACATAGAGCAGGTCACCAGCCCGCGCAGCGTCAGCACCTCGGCGGTGAAGAAGTCGGTCCGGTCGACTGCGAGAGCACGGCCTCCCGTTCGACTGATTCTAGTCGAACGGGACGTGCTCTAGCTCTAGGCGCCGGCGATTGCCTTCACCTCGAGGAAGTCCTCCATGCCGTACTTGCCCCACTCGCGACCGTTGCCGGACTGCTTGTAGCCACCGAACGGGGCGGTACGCTCGTTCGGCACGCCGTTGAGGTTGACGTTGCCGGCGCGGATCTGCTTGCCGACGCGCTTGGCGCTTGCGACGGAACCGGCTGAGACGTAGCCGGCGAGGCCGTAGGGCGTGTCGTTGGCAATCTTGACCGCTTCGGCTTCGTCCTTGGCGCCGAGGATGGTGATCACCGGTCCGAAGATCTCCTCGCGGGCGATCGTCATGTCGTTGGTCACGTCGGCGAACACGGTCGGGCGAACATAGAAGCCCTTGTTGACGCCCTCGGGCAGGCCCGGACCGCCGGCGACCAGCGTCGCGCCCTCGTCGACGCCCTTCTTGATCAGCGCCTGAATCTTGTCCCACTGGGTGCGATTGACCACGGGACCGATCGTGGTCCCTTCGGCCTTCGGGTCGCCCGCCTTGGTCTTGTCGGCGACGGCCTTCGCGATGGCCTTCACTTCCGTCATCTTGCTCGCCGGCACGATCATGCGCGTCGGCGCGTTGCAGGACTGGCCCGAGTTGTTGAACACCTGGGCCACGCCGCCCGAGACCGCCTTGGTGAAGTCGGCGTCTTCCAAGATAACGTTCGGCGACTTGCCGCCGAGCTCCTGGCTGACGCGCTTGACGGTATCGGCGGCGCGCTTGGCGACGTCGATACCGGCGCGGGTCGAGCCGGTGAACGAGATCATGTCGATGCCGGGGTGTTCGCTCATCGCCACGCCGACTTCGGGGCCGAGGCCGTTGACGAGATTGAACACGCCCTTCGGGACGCCGGCGGCATGCATGACTTCGGCGAAGATCAGGGCCGAGGTCGGCGTGAACTCCGACGGCTTCAGGATCATGGTGCACCCGACGGCGATCGCAGGAGCGACTTTACAGGCGATCTGGTTGAGCGGCCAGTTCCACGGGGTGATCATGCCGACCACGCCGATCGGCTCGCGCACGACGGTGGCCGTGCCGACCTTTTCCTCGAAGTGATAGTCCTTCAGCACCTGCAGGGTCGACATCAGGTGACCGAGGCCGGCACCGGCCTGCGCACGCTCGGCCATCGGGATCGGCGCGCCCATCTCGTCGGAGATGGCAGCGGCGATTTCCTTGGAGCGCGCCTTGTAGGCGTCGATGATCCTCTCGAGCAGCGCGATGCGCTCCTCGCGCGTTGTGACCGAGAACGTCTCGAACGCCCTGCGGGCGGCGGCGACCGCCTTATCCACGTCCGCCCTCGAGCCGACGGCGACGTCGTACATGCGCTCCTCGGTAGCCGGATTGACCACCGGGACCGTCTTCATGACGACCGGGTCAACCCAGGCGCCATCGATATAGAATTTCATGCGATTGACCATCTTGGCTCTTCCTCCTCAAGTTTTTGGGGCCGTATCGGGGCGGCGGCAAACCGACCCTCGGACGGTGGAAATTCTAGCGACTGAGCGACGAGCGGTCGACACGGCTCGAGTTCAACGCTGCCATTTTTCGGCCCATTGGCGAGTCATCGGGATGTTCCCCGGATGTGTGGTCCTTCAGATTCGGAGGTGTGCCTGCTCAAAACTCCAAAAGCCCAGGAAGTGAGCGTTTCGCGTGCCATGTCATACTGTCATCGGCATGATCACGCTTCTGTCCGCCCTCGGTTCCCTGCTCTGGTTCCGGGTGCGCGGCCGTGCCGCGCTGGAACTCCAGGCACGATGGACGCGGCGCGCGCGCCAATAACCGCACAGGTCCCTCATGGCTTCCCCGGAAGCAGACCGACTGCTAGCTTCCACCAAGTTTCTGGGGTTTATCGGGGGGATGTCGGATGATCAGATGTCGGCGATCCTGTTGACCATTTTGCCCCGCGTCGTGGCCGTAGACAGCCAAGGCGCTTGGCTGCGCCGTAAGCTACAATGAACGGAAAGCCCGTTGTAGTGATCACCCATAGGGTACACTCCGAGGTGATCGAGCTGCTAACTCCACGCGCCACTCTGGTGGCCAACGAAACTGCCGACTCATGGCCCGGCGAAGCCGTGCTGGCGCACTGCCGCAACGCCGACGCCATGATCGCCTTCATGCCCGACCATGTCGACGACGCGTTCCTCGCGGCCTGCCCGCGACTGCGCATCGTCGCCTGCGCGCTCAAGGGCTTCGACAATTTCGACGTAGCGGCTTGTACGCGGCGTGGCGTCTGGATCACAGCCGTCCCCGACCTGCTGACGGCGCCGACCGCCGAACTTGCTGTCGGCCTCACCATTGGGTTAGCGCGCCACATCGCGGCCGGCGACCGCTGGGTGCGCAGCGGCGGCTTCCGTGGCTGGCGCCCGGTGCTTTATGGGATGGGGCTGACCGGGGCGACGGTTGGCATCGTGGGTTTCGGCGCGGTCGGCCGCGCGATCGCCCGCCGGCTTTCTGGATTCGATGCGCGGCTTTTATTCTTTGACCCAGCGCCGGCGCCAGCTGTAGACGCGCAGAAGACGTGCCTCGAAGAACTGCTCGTCACCGCCGACATCGTAATACTCGCGACGCCCCTCACGCCGGACAGCCGGGAGTTGATCGGCGAGCAGGCGCTGGCGAAGATGAAGTCCGGTGTGCTCCTAGTGAACGTTGGACGCGGATCTGTAGTCGACGAAGAGGCCGTGGCACGCGCGCTCGCCGCCGGGCGCCTCGGCGGGTATGCTGCCGATGTCTTCGCCTTCGAAGACTGGCGCCTGACCTCGCGGCCAGACAAACCGCCGCCGGCCCTCCTGCAACAGACCGAACGCACGCTGTTCACTGGCCACATGGGTTCGGCCGTCGCCGGCGTCCGGCGCGACATCGAAACGGCCGCGGCCCATTCCGTCCTTCAGGTCTTGCGCGGCGAGCGGCCCGATGGAGCGCTCAATGAGGTCGTGCTCCCTGTGGTGGTGTAGCTGGTCGGAGCAAGGCCGCGAGCGAGTGCGCCCACAGGCCATTCGACTCAGAGACAAGCGGTTGCTCGCCGCCTAATCCTTCGATGTCTGCATCATCCAGACGCACCGCTTCACAGTTCTTCCTCCATTTTGCAATCGCCGAGTGTTTCACGCGGACGCTGCATCTGGCGTCCGCACAACAGCTGGCCTAACCCAGATATCTCAAAGGTAGTGGGCGCATCGGCGTTCCTGCTCTGTGAAAGTTGTTGTGCAGCAACGACTTTACGGGACCAGAAGAGAAGCGCCGATGCCGAGAGAGTGTATCTCGGATTTGTTCGGATTTGCCCCTGTGGAAGGCCGCCGCGTCGAGGCGTCGTTCGACGGCGGTGCGATGACGTCGGATGCCGGGAGTCTGTTGCTCGGCTCGGCGGATCGGGCGGTCGGGCTGATCGAGCGGTTTGCGGCTTGCTTCGAGGATCGTCGGAACGCCGGTCTGATCGAGCACAAGGTGCGCACGCTGGTGGGCCAGCGGGTATTCGGCCCTTCGGCTTCGCTCAGGGCAGGCCTGGCACTGGGCTACGAGGACCTCAACGACCACGACCATCTGCGACACGGTCCGCTGTTGGCGGTGCTGCTGGGTAAGCTCGAGGCCAAGCGGTCGGACTGCGCGCCGGTTGCCGGCAAGAGCACGCTGAACCGGCTGGAGCTGAGCCAGCCTGAGCCGACGAAGTATCACAAGATCAGCCACGACGGAGCGGCGATCGAGCGCCTTCTGGTCGATCTGTTCGTGGAGGCCCATCGGCGGGCACCACGTCAGATCGTGCTCGACCTCGACGCGACGGACGACCCGCTGCACGGTCACCAGGAAGGCCGCTTCTTCCACGGCTATTACGACAATTACTGCTACCTGCCGCGTTACGTGACCTGCGGCCGGCACCTGCTGGCGGCCAAGCTGCGGCGCTCCAACATCGACGGCTCGGCGGGCGCCGAACAGGAGCTGGCCCGCAACGGTCGGCTGGCGGCGGAGATCGAAGGGCAGATGGAGCGGGCTTGCGCGGAAAGCCAGCGGACCGGCCAGCCGGCGCGGCGCTTCAAGGACTTCCAGTATACGACGCGCAAGAGCTGGAGCCGCCGACGCCGCGTCATCGGCAAGGCCGAATGGACGCAGGGCGAGGCCAATCCGCGCTTCGTCGTCACCTCGCTCGGGCGCGCCGAGGTCGAAGGTCGCCACCTCTATGAGAAGGTTCACTGCGCGCGCGGCGACATGGAGAACCGCATCAAGGAATGCCAGATCGACATGTTCGCCGCCTGCCCTGAGCGAAGCCGAAGGGACCGCACCTCGACCGCGACGATGCGCGCCAACCAGATCCGCCTGTGGCTGTCCTCGATGGCCTACGTCCTGCTCTGTGCCTTGCGCCGCATCGGGCTGAAGCATACGCGCTTCGCCAAGGCGTCCTGCGGCTCCATCCGCCTGGCGCTCCTCAAGATCGGCGCCGTCGTCACCACCAGCGTGCGCCGCATCAAGATCGCCATGGCGTCAGGCTGTCCCTACCAGCACGACTTCC
>JABMNB010000129.1 GCA_013205335.1 Rhodospirillales bacterium | reverse complement strand
TGTAATGATCGATCGAGTTCAACACGCCGAATATGTACTTGTAGCCGCGGTTATAGATCGTCGAGGCCGCACCGTGTGCAATCACGAGCGGCAGCTTGTGCTGCTCCGTGAGGTTGCTGACGGCGATGGTGATGCCGCTGCCGTAGGGGCCGAGCAAGAACTTCACTTTGTCCTCGGAGATCAGCTTCTCGTAGAGCTTGACCGAGGTGTTCACGTTGCTTTCGTCGTCGTAGTAGACGATCTCGACCTTGTATTTCTTGCCGGCGACGTCGATTCCGCCGCGCTCGTTCACTGTCTTGACGAAAAAATCGTAGCCTTCGCGAACGAGTTTGCCCTCGGTTGCCAGGTTGCCGGTGAGCGACAGAGCCGTGCCGAAGCGGATCATGTCCTGCGCGGCGGCCGGCATGATCGTCGACAGAGCCAGCAGGATTGACAGGCCACCAGCAACGAGACAGCGGCGCGAGGATGAAGTCATTGCCTACTCCAGAAGCTTTCGTTCATGTGAATGCTATTCGATAGTATATTGGGATTAAGGTTGTTTGCCATAAGCATGCATTGGAACTGCTATTAAAATCACACCAACGTTATTGAATTCATCCGAATAGAGATGACCTGCGTTCGAGCATCAGACATACCATGGTCCTATCCGGGCGTTCCGCCGCTCGACCTGAATGGCCCGACTGGCCCGTTTCGCCGGTTTCCCGAGGACTGGGTCGCTCGACCAGCGCTCGACCTGTTCCGGTCTGCCGCGGAGGAATTCGGGGATCGGGTTGCCTGTGAAGATTTTGCCGGGGGCCTGACCTACGCACAGGTCTGGGCGGCATGCCGGCGTCTCGGTCATACGATCGATGCCTCCGTCCCCACCGGACAACCGGTTGGCATCTTGCTGCCGAACGAAGCTGCGTATCCTGTCGCGGTCCTGGCCTGCCTGGCGGCGAACCGGCCTTGCGTGATGATCGATCGGCACCATCCGGAAGATCGTGTTGCTGCTATCGTTCGCGACGCGGGCCTTGGGGCGATCATTCTGCGACAATCGGACAGCGTTGCCGGTCTGCAGCTGCCTGCGGAAATTCGTACGATCGTGATCGATGAGGCGTTGCAGGAAGGGCCGGCCCCTGACCGGCCTCCCGCCTCTTCGGTGCCTCCCCGGGAAGCGAGCTTCATCGTCTACACATCGGGCAGCACCGGGCATCCGAAGGGTATCGTGCTCAGCCAACGCGCAGTGCTTCATCGCGCATGCCAGCTCGTCAACGCCGTCCATCTCCGCCCCGACGACAAGGTACTGTCGCTCGCATCACCCAGCACGATCGGCGGCCTGCAGCAGATTTTCGAGGTGATGCTGACGGGGGCGACGCTGGTCAAGCTCGACCTCCAGCGGACGGGCCTTGGCGCAGTCCTGCAGGCAATAAGCGAGCGGCGTCTCACCATAATGTTCTCCACGCCGGCCGTGTGGCGCAGCGTTGCAGGCATCGCCAATGCGGCAGTTGCCCTGGCGACCCTGCGATGCATCCAGTCCTCGGGAGATGCGCTGCTGGCGATCGACCTCGAACTCCTTCGGCAAGTGCTGCCCGCAGATTGCCACGTGCTCTCCGTCTATGGCGCCACGGAGGCGCCGGCGCTGCTGCAGTGGTTCGTGTCGTCGAAACAGCCGGACGATGGACCGCGTGTGCAGGCCGGCTATCCTTTGGCTGGTTTCGCTTTTGCCCTGCTCGATGATGCCGGCAACGTCGTGAAGGAGGGCGAGCCAGGCGAGCTGGTGGTCAAGAGTAGCTGGATGTCGCTCGGGATCTGGCGAAACGGCGCTGTTCACCCCGGTCCGTTCGAGCAGGACCAGAGAGACTTGTCGGCGCCCGTGTATTGCACGGGCGACATCGTGCTGAAGCGTCCCAACGGTCTTTTTGTGACGCTGGGTCGGAAGGATCGTCAGGTCAAGATTCTGGGCAACCGCGTCGAACCCGCCGAGGTCGAGACCGTCCTGCGACAGGCGCCCGAGGTCGCAGACGCGGCAGTGGTCGCCCGCCGGGGCGAGGGGGAGTCGAGATTGTTCGCCTTCTTCGTCCCGCGTGAGATGGGCTCGCCGCACATCACCGTCGCGGTCCGAAAGCATCTGAAGGAAAGACTTCCGGCCTACATGCAGCCATCCCATCTCTTCGTGCTCGAAGAGCTGCCACTACTGCCGGGCAGGAAGATCGACGAGGAGGCGTTGCTCGCCCATGCCGCCCGGCACGCGGCTGCCAGGCTATCGCCGTCGCCGGCGCCGGCCACCGCGTACGCCACGCAGCGATCGATCGATATGGTGAGTAAAGCGTGGCGGCGCGCAATCGGTCGACCGCCACCCCAGGATGGTCGCAGCTTCGAAGAGGCAGGTGGCGATTCTCTTCGGTTGCTGCTTCTGGTCCTCCATCTGGAACGGCTGTGTGGCCGATCGCTTTCGCTGGATCAATTCCATGGTGGGCTCAAACCCGCGGAGTTCGCCCTGGTTCTGGATCGCCTGAACGAAGGGCCGTCGCCAGATATCGAGGGCGCCTTACCAATGGTGTTCCTGGTGCCGGGGAAGTGGGGCGATACGCCTCTTCTGGCCCGTTTCCGAATGGCTTGCGCCAAAAATATCAGGGTTGTCCCGACGAACTATCCGGATCTCGGTTGCCTCGCGCGGGGTGGTTTTGAAGACATCGTTGCGCATCTGGTGGCCCAGATCGAACTGTTCGCGCCAGAAGGGCCTATTCTTCTCGCCGGATATTCGATGGGAGGAGATTTTGTTTATGCCGTCGCCGACCAGCTGTCGAAGCGTGGCCGGAGGATTTTGGCGCTTCTGGTGCTGGATACAGATGCTGAAAACTACAGCTCGGGTCCGCCTCCGGAACGGCACGGCCTTGCACAACGACTTTCAACACTGTGTCGCCTCGTAGGCAATCGCGACTGGGGGACGATTGCGGAAGCAATACTGACTCCGTCTTTGGTTACCGGACCGGTGGGTCTTCACGCGCTTCGGATTCTTTTGTTGTTCCATTTTCGAGCCAACAGTCACTTCATGTTTCGATTGAATTGGCACTTGCGGTCGATGCTCGTCCAGTTTCATCGTGGGGCCTGGATCCGGCACGCGCCGCCAACGCGCTTGAGCGTACCGGTGGTGCTGTTCCGTTCGGAGGAGGGCGGCGTTGACCTGGGTTGGCATGCTCGCACCGAGAAGCTGACCATCGTTCCGGTCCCAGGCAATCATGTCAGTATGCTCGATCCCGAGAATTCGGAGGTCCTTGTTGCGGAGTTCAACCGCGCGGTTCATATCGCTTCGGGCCAGGGCGCGTCTCTGTCGGACGGATGATGCAGAAGTAATTCTTGCTCCGGCAGCCGTGGAGCCCGCCAGTGTTCGGGCGATCTGGAAAAGCACATTGAGAGCGGGAATTGGGTAACTTCGGCGGGACTGGCGGAGATGGCGGCTGCGGGAAACCTTCCGAGGGGCGTACATATCGCCACGCCGCCTACGGCATCGTCGTCGACTGCCCTTTCCGGCTGTTGTCCATCGAAGAAACTGCCGCAGCAAGCGGCTGGCCCGCGATCAATGTTACTCTGGGGACACCCGATTACTTTCGAGTGATGTCCGACGGGTTGGAGTTCGCCCCGGACGACTGGTTTCACCATTCGGTGCTGCCGGATGGAAGCATCTACATGAAAGCGGATGAGGTTTTCGAAGCCGTCGTTTCGGCCGAGGGGCGGCAGGCCATCTGCGCGAAGGCGGATGGTGTCGACGAAAAGACGTTCGAGGCGTGCTTCCTGAACTTCATCCTGAGCACATCGCTTGCGCTGCAGGGCGAGGAGCCGTTGCATGCCACCGTCGTCGATCTCGGCGGGCGGGCCGTCGGGCTGCTCGGGGACAGTGGCGCGGGCAAGTCGACGTTGGCGGCGTTCCTGGTGTCGCAGGGCGCGGAGTTGATCACCGACGACATGCTCCGGCTGACATTCGCCGGCGGATGCGCGGTCGCCCATCGGGGACCCCGGCGACTGAAGCTTTTCGGCGAGGCGGCCCGGCGGCTTCTTCCCCGGGCAATCGACGACGGGCACTGGAACACTATGAGCGGCAAGATCATGGTGCAGCCGCGCCCGCAAATGACGTCGCAGCGCCCGGCGTATCCGCTCTCTGCCCTGTTCTGGCTCGGCGAGCCGGGGCGGACGTCGGCCGGCGATGCCGTCTCCTCGACGCGGCTGGCAGGATTCGAGCTGGCGCGAGTGCTCACGACATCGACCATGAACATCAGATATCGTGCGCCCGACCGGCTTGCGCGACAGTTGCTGTTCGCGGAGCATGTAGCCCAGGTGGTGCCTGTCTATGCGCTGCGATATGCGAGGCGCTATGCCCTCCTCGAGCAGGTGGCTCGGGCGGTTCGTGAAGGAGCATGTTCATGACGCGCATCGCAGCCCATCGTTTCGTCGACCAGATTCTTCGGCTTGAAGCCATCGAGACGCTCGCGGCGGTTCGGTCGGCGCGGCCTCGGCTCGACATTGATCGGCTGTGCGCACGGGAAGCCGGAACGGCCTCGCGCTCTTTGCCCCATACCGCCTGAAAAGTGTTCGCCGCCATCTTCAACGTCGACGGCAGGCCCGTCGATCACAGGCGGTTCGGAGCCGCTGGGCACGACTTCGAGAGTCTTGACCGGGCCGGGCATGTTGCCTTCGTTTGCTCGAAAGCCGGGCCTTTTTCAGCCACCGGCGAGGCGATAGGTATCCGGGGCCTTGGCGGGCAATACCGGATCGTCGGTCGGGTCCGGCTCGATGCGCGCGACGAACTTCGGTCGCTGCTTTCGTCTCTTCCACAGGCCTCTATGGGAGAAGTATCGGACGCCGAGCTGTGCCTGCGCGCCTACGCCGCCTGGGGCGACGCGTTCCTGGATCGCCTCACCGGCGACTTCTGCTTTGTGTTGTGGGACGACGCGCGCAAGCGGCTGATCTGCGCCCGCGACCAGCTCGGCATACGGTCGCTTTTTCATGCCGAGGTCGGGGGAGCGTGGTTTGTCAGCGACTCGCTGGACTGGATTGCCGCACAGACCGTTGTTGCGCGCGACCTCGACGATACCTGGATCGCCGATTTTCTGACCGTTGGTCATTCTCTCGAGGCGGAGCGAACGGTCTATCGGCACATTCGGCGGCTGGCTCCGGCGCATGTGCTGACGATCTCCGGGACCCGCGCCGCGATACGCCGATACTGGGAACTGGATATTGGGGATCCGCTCTACTTTCGGGACCGTCGCCAATATACCGAGGGCTTCTTCGATCTATTGTCGAAATCGATTGCCGACCGCTTGCCTGCCGGCAGGGTAGGCATCGCCATGAGCGGCGGTCTCGATTCAACCACGCTTGCCGCCTGTGCGGTGAATGTGACGGGAGACGCCTCGCGTGTCGTGGCCGAATGCCTTGATTTCGAGCAGTTTTCATCTGCGAGAGAAAGGCACTTCAGTTCACTGGCGGCTGAGCGGCTGGGCGTCGAGCTCCGGCACCGGCGGAGCGACGATCTTGTCTATGACACGCAGTGGTCGGCGAGGTCGATGACAACGCCGGAGCCGTCGGACCTGATCACCACTGCCCATTTCGACCGCGAGATCGTGTGCGAACGGGCGGAAAGAGCATCCGTCTGGTTCTATGGGGAAGGGCCGGACAATGCCCTCGCCTTCGAGCGAAACGACTATCTGTCATGGCTGGTCGCCCGGCGGGACTGGCGGCGGCTGGCCGAGGTCGGCGTATTCTATCTGCGGGCCAAAGGATTGGCGGGATGGTGGGAAACGCTCACGCGCTATACCAGACGCCGCCCTCCCACCGACGATTCCATTGGCGTGCCGCCCTGGATCAACCCGTCCCTTGCCCGCCACCTGGATTTGGAACAGCGGCTTGCCGGCGCGAAGCGTCTAGGCGGGATCGGAGCGGGGCCTGTCCCGCGCCACCCCTGGCGCCCGAGAGCCGTCGCCGGATTCAACGATCCCATATGGCAGGCGGTTTTCGCTGACTACGAATTCGAGGAATCCCTGGGGCCTCTCGCCCTGCGTCACCCGTTTCTCGACTTGCGTGTCCTCGAATTCATGCTGTCGGTCCCGACGCTGCCGTGGGCGAGGGAGAAGATGCTGTTGCGCGAAGCCATGCGAGGGCACCTTCCGGACGAGGTCCTCGCGCGCAGAAAAACGCCCCAGGAGTCCACGCTGCCGTTTGGCCACGGACTTCCGGGCCTGTCGCGCGACGGGCACCTGGATCGCTACGT
>JABMNB010000128.1 GCA_013205335.1 Rhodospirillales bacterium | reverse complement strand
TTCGACGCCTGGCTGGCGGACAGCAAGGGCGATCCCTACTGCATCGAGAGCGCGGTTTGCCTGCACGAGGAGGATTTCGGCATCCTGTGGAAGCACACCGACCTGTTCACCGGCGAGGTTGACGTGAGGCGCGCCCGGCGGCTGGTCGTGTCGTCGATCTCGACCATCGGCAACTACGAGTATGGCTCGTTCTGGTACTTTCACCAGGACGGCTCGATCCACTTCGAAATGAAGGCGACCGGGATCCTGAACACCGCCGGCCTCCGGGCCGGCGAAGTGCCGGACTATGGGACGATCGTGTCGCCGGGCGTCTATGCCCACTACCATCAGCACGTCTTCAACATGCGCCTCGACGTGGCGGTCGACGGCGAGTGCAACCGCGTCGTCGAGGTCGACACCGTGGCGTTGCCCATGGGCGCCGACAATCCGTACGGCAATGCCTTCACCACGCGAGAGACGGTCCTGGCAACCGAGCAGGGCGCGCAACGCAACGTCGACTTCAACGCCGCGCGCTTCTGGAAGATCGAGAGTGCGGAGGCCCGTAACCGGCTGGGCCAGCCCACCGCCTACAAGTTGCTGCCGTTGAGCCCGATCCCCACGTTCTCACACCCCCAATCTATGGTCTCCCGGCGCGCGGCCTTCATGACCCGGCAACTCTGGGTCACTGCCTACCATCCCGACGAGATTCACGCGGCCGGGCGCTACCCCAACCAGAGCAGCGGTGGCGACGGATTACCGGCCTGGACTGCCTCAGACCGCCGGCTGGTCGATACCGATGTCGTGATTTGGCACAGCTTCGGTCTGCACCACATTCCGCGCCCCGAGGATTTCCCGGTCCAGCCTGTGATCACCGCGGGCTTCGCCCTTCATCCCGCCGGATTCTTCACTGAAAATCCGGCTCTCGATGTCCCGCCCTCCGCAAGTAGCATGAGCTGCTGCGTCGACTGACGCGGCCTCGATGCGACGGATCAGACTTCGAGCGAGGAGATTGCCATGGACACCGTGATCGAGACCGCATCGCACCGCCGGAGCCTGTCGGACAAGCCGGTCGCCCCGATCCTGTTCGCGCACTTCGTGCTGCGCTCGTCGAACGTGCAGCCGATGATCGACTGGTATTCGGCGGTGCTGAACATGCGCGTGGTCCAGCGCACCGACTACATCTGCTTCCTGACCTATGACGACGAGCATCATCGCCTGGGAATCGTGAACCTGGCGGGGCTGAAGGCGCCCGATGCCAGGACGTCGGGCCTGGCCCATGTCGCCTACACCTACGCCGACATCGGCGCGCTGCTCTCGACGTATCGCCGCGTGAAGGCACTCGGCATCAAGCCGTCGCGCTGCATCCATCACGGGCCGACAGTGTCGATCTACTATCGCGACCCCGACGGCAACGGCGTCGAGCTGCAGGTCGACCGATATGAGACGAAGGAGGCGACGGCGGCCTACTTCCAGACCGAGGCGTTCAGGAAGAATCCGATCGGCGTGGCCCTCGATCCCGAGGCGCTGGTGAAAGCCTACGAGGCCGGCGCCCCGGAGAGCGACCTGCTCGACATGCCCGACGGTCCGCCGGCCGCGCCGCAATCGGCGCCGGGCAGGAGCTAGAAAAGCCAGATCAGGGTCGAACCGCCCATCAGGCCGATCACGAGAGCCGTGCCGACCATGATTCTGACGGACGGACGGTAGTTCTCGTCATCGATGGTCCTGCCGACATGGATGTAGTGCCAGGTCGAGCCGACCAGAAGGACGATGCCCAGAAGGACCAGGCCGATCCCGAGCTTCTCGACGTGGCGATTGGCGAGGTTGCGGGCCTCCGGCACCACCTGGTGCATCTCCATCAGGAAGAGCGCGAAGCGGTTGATGGCGACGCCCAGCGTCATCACCGCGATCGCGGTCCTGATCCAGGCGAGGAAGGTCCGCTCGTTGGCCAGATGATCGGTGACGTGCAGGCTCTTTTTCGGACTGTCCACGGTGACTGTCTCCCTTGCGAGGGAATGCTATCGCATTAGCTCTCTCCCGTCGTCCTGAGCGGAGCGCAGCGTAGTCGACGGACCTCTTTTCGTATCGGCACACCGTGCACCGGAAAAGAGGCCCTTCGACTGCG
>JABMNB010000127.1 GCA_013205335.1 Rhodospirillales bacterium | reverse complement strand
TCGGCGTATGATCTCCTGCGGCAGCATGGTCATGCGTGGCGCTCGAGGAAGACGCGCAGCAGGCGCCGTACCTTGCCCGCCGCCGCCGTCGCCACTGCGAGAGTCTGGTCGTGGGCCAGTACGCCGGGCACGAGGCCCGCGGCGTAATTCGTCATCAGCGACAGCGCCGCCACCTTCAGCCCGGCATGGCGCGCCAGAATGGTCTCGGGCGCCGTCGACATGCCGACGGCATCGGCCCCCAGCACGCGTGCGGCGCGGATCTCGGCTGGCGTCTCGAAGCTCGGTCCGCTGAAGAATATGTAGACGCCTTCATGGCAGACCACGTCGGCGACCCGCGCCGCCTCCAGCAGTTCGCCGCGCAGCACGGGATCGTAGGCGTCGACCATGTCGACGAAGCGGCTGTCGCCGGGCCCGACGCCGAACAGCGGATTGATGCCGGCAAAGTTGATGTGATCGCTGATCGCCATCACCGATCCGGGCGGCATGTCGAGCCGCAGGCTGCCGGCCGCGTTGGTCTGCAGCAGTGTCTCGCAGCCCAGTCGCGCCACGGCGTCGATGGCGCCCTTCATCTCGTCGACCCGGCCACGTTCATAGTAGTGCGCCCGGCCCTGCAGCACCGCGACCGGGGTCGCGCCGACATGGCCCAGGACCAGCCGGCCGGCATGACCGCCGACCGTCGGCTGCGGGAAGTCCGGCAGGTCGGCATAGGGAATGGCCGCGACCTCCGACACTTCCTCGACGAAGCTGCCGAGGCCGGAGCCGAGAATCACCGCGACCTTCGGGCGAAAGCCGGGGGCTGCGCGGTCGAGAACGTCGTTCACGGCTGGACGAAATGATGCGGACCGAAGGACAGCGGCAGGAGCTGGCCCAAGGTCATCGTACGGTGCAGCCCGTCGGGACCGCAAAGATGAACCGGCAAGTCGTCGGCCGCGAACTCGCGCAGCTTCTGCCGGCAGCCGCCGCAGGGCGTGATGACTTCCGGCCCGGGACCGATCACGACACATTCGAGGATGCGCTTGTGGCCCGCCGCGACCAGGGCCGCGATGGCGCCTGCTTCGGCGCAAAGCCCCTGCGGATAGGCCGAATTCTCGACGTTGCAGCCGCCATGGATCGAGCCGTCTTCGGCGCGCAGTGCCGCGCCGACATGGAACTTCGAATACGGTGCATGGGCCCGCAGCATCATCCGCTGCGCGAGGTGGAGAAGGTCGTTCATCTCAAGGCTCCTTCTCATAGGGCACGCCGGCTGCCTTCGGCGCGACCGTGCGGCCGATGAACCCGGCCAGCAGGAACAGGGTGAGAAGATAGGGCATGGCCTGGATCAGTTGCACGGGAACTTCACCGACACCCGGCAGCCGCACGCCTTGCAGACGGATGGCGATCGCGTCGAGCAGGCCGAAGGCAAGGCAGGCGCCGAACGCCGGGACCGGCCGCCAGCGCCCGAAGATGATGGCAGCCAGGGCGATGAAGCCCTGCCCCGCCGTCATGTCGCGGCTGAAGCCGGCATTCTGGGCGATCGAGAGATAGGCGCCGGCAAGTCCGGCGAACAGGCCGCACAGAAGCACCGCGCGGTAGCGCAGCCAGGACACGGAGATTCCGGCGGCGTCGACCGCCAATGGCACCTCGCCCACCGCACGCAGCCTGAGGCCAAAGCGCGTGCGCGCGATCAGCCACCAGGTGAACGGCACCGCCAACAGCGCTCCGTAAACCAGGATGTTGTCGCCGGCGACAGGAAAGAAGATCGGGTTGAGGCGCTCCGTCCCGGTCAGCGGCGGCGTCTGGCCGCCGCGGCCGAACCACGCCGCGCCCAACACCACGGTGAGCCCCATCGCCAGGATGTTGATCGCGATGCCGCTCACCACCTGGTTGCCGCGATGGGTGATGCAGGCAAAGCCGTGCAGCAGGGCAAGCACTTCGGCCGCGAGGATCGCGGCACCGACGCCCATCCAGGCCGAACCGGTAAGCGATGCGGTGGCCGCCGCGAAGAACGCCGCCATCAGCATCTTGCCTTCGAGGCCGACATCGAGGATGCCGCTCTTCTCGGAGAACAGCCCGCCCATGGCACACAGCACCAGCGGCGTCGCCACCCGCAGGGTGGCGGCGAGTGTCGCCGTGACGAGGGAGAGCGCCTCCTCCACTTCAGCCCCGCCGCGCGAACAGCGCCTGCAGCCAAGGCCGCGGCAGATGGACGAGCGCGCCCGAGAACAGGATCACCAGCCCCTGGATGACCACCACCATCTCGCGCGTGATCCTGGGACTCTCGAAGGCGAGTTCGGCGCCGCCCTGCTGCAGGGCGCCGAACAGCAGCGCCGCCAGCACGATACCCAGCGGATGACCACGCCCCATGAGCGCAACGGCAATGCCGGTGAAGCCGTAGCCGGCGGCGAAATCGAGGACGAGACGGTGATGCACACCCAGCAGTTCGTTGACCGCGACGCCGCCGGCCAGGGCTCCGGACAGGCACATGGCCAGCATGGTCGTGCGTTTGAGGTTGGTGCCGGCATAGAGGGCCGCTTCCGGATTGTGGCCCATGGTGCGCAGCCCGTAGCCCCACGGCGTGTGCCACAGGAAGATCCAGACACCGACGCAGCTCAGCAGCGCCAGCAGCAACGACAGGTTGAGCGCCGACGGCGCGACGGCGATGCCGATCCATTGCAGCGCCGCCTGCATCGACGGCACTTGGGCGGAGGCGCCAAAGCCGCGGCTCTGCGGCGTCATCGAGCCCGGCGCGATCAGCACGTTCACCATCAGGTAGACCATCAGCGCCGAGGCCACGAAGTTGAACATGATCGTGGTGATGACGATGTGGCTGCCGCGCCAGGCCTGCATCCAGGCCGGAATGGCGGCCCAGGCTGCGCCGAAGGCCGCCGAGGCCAGGATGGCGAGCGGGATCATCAGCAGCCCAGGCAGATAGCGATCGAGAGCCAGCACGGCGAGGCCGCAGCCCAGCCCGCCGATGTAGGCCTGGCCCTCACCGCCGATGTTGAACAGGCCGGCATGGAAGGCCACCGCGACGGCAAGCCCGGTGAAGATGAAATTGGTGGCGTAGTAGAGCGTGTAGCCGATCGACTCGGACGACCCCAGCGCGCCCAGGACGAGGAGCCTCAAGGCGTGGAGCGGATCGACCCCGATGATTGCCACGATGACGCTGACGACGAGGAAGGCTAGGGCGATGTTGGCGAGCGGCAGCAGGCCGATCTCGACCCAGCCGGGCAACGGACGTCGCAACGCGCTCATGCCGCCCGGGCGCCCGCCATCATCAGGCCGAGGGTGCGCTCATCGGCCTGGCCGGCCGCGACCTCGCCCACGATGCGGCCGGCGAACATCACCAGTATGCGGTCGGCCAGCGACAGGATCTCCTCCAGTTCGACCGACACCACCAGCACCGCGCAGCCGGCGTCGCGGCTCCTGACCAGCTCGCGGCGGATGAACTCGATGGCCCCGATATCGACACCGCGCGTCGGCTGGCCGACCAGCAGCACCTTGGGATCCCGCGCCATCTCGCGCGCCAGGATCAGCTTCTGCTGGTTGCCGCCGGAGAAACTCGATGACAGCAGGCCGGGCGTGCGCGGCCGGACGTCGAAGCGCTCCATGAGGTCGGCGCAGTATTTGCCCACCGCCGGGCCATCCAGGATGTAGTTGTGGCAGAACGGCTCGCGGTCCTGATAGCCGAGGATCGACGTCTCCGAGGCGAGAAAGGCCGGCACCAGCCCCTGTCGCAGCCGGTCTTCCGGCACGTGGGCGACGCCGAGATCCCGCATCTCGGCCGGGTCGACGGGATGGGTGGCGTCGACCTTGCGCCCGCACGCCTCGAACTCGCCGCCGCTCGGCGGTCGGATGCCCGACAGGACCTGCAGCAACTCCGTCTGGCCGTTGCCGGAGACGCCGGCGATGCCGACGATCTCCCCGGCCTTCACCTCGAGAGAGATGTCGTCCAGCAGGCGGACGCCGCGGCCGTCGACCAGCGACAGGTGCCGGGCGGCCAGCAGCGTCTCGCCTTTCCGGGCCGGCGCCTTGTCGAGATCGAAGCGCACCTTGCGTCCGACCATCAGCTCGGCAAGATCCTCGGCATTGGTGTCCGCCGTCCGCCGCTCCGCCACCACCTCGCCGCGGCGCATGACGATCACCTTTTCCGTGACAGCGAGAATCTCGCGCAGCTTGTGGGTGATCAGCACGACGGTGACGCCGCGGTCGCGCAGCACGCGCAGGATCTGCAGCAGCCGGTCTGTCTCCTGCGGCGTCAGCACGGCGCTGGGTTCGTCGAGGATCAGGATCCGGGCGCCGCGAAGAAGCACCTTGAGGATCTCGACCCTCTGCTGCTCCCCCACCGACAGGTCGGCCACGCGCGCATCGGGATCGACCGTCAAACCATAGTCGCGCGCCAGTCGCGCCAGTTCGGTCCGCGCCGCCGCCAGTCCGCGGGCCAGCAACGCACCGCCTTCGGCGCCCAGGACCAGGTTCTCCAGCACGGTGAAACTGTCGACCAGCATGAAGTGCTGGTGGACCATGCCGATACCGTGGCCGATCGCGTCGCGCGGGCTCGCCATCTCGACCGGCCGGCCGTCGACCAGAATCTCGCCGGCATCGGCCCGATAGAGTCCGTAGAGGATGCTCATCAGGGTCGACTTGCCCGCCCCATTCTCTCCCACGATGCCGGTGATGCTGCCGCGTTCGATCCGCACCGACACGCCGCGCACGGCGTGCACGCTGCCGAAAGACTTGTCGATCCCGCGAAGCTCGATGGCAGCGTCAGCCGTCAGCTCTTGCACGAATTGTTGCTCATGTAATCGTGGACGACGATCTGACCCGAGATGATGGCGGCCTTCGCGGCGTCGACCGCGGCCTTCATCTGCGGCGTGATGAGCTTCTCGTTGTCCTTGTCGAGCGCCCAGTCGACTCCGCCTTCCTTCAGTCCGAGAACCTGCGTGCCGCCCTTCCACTGATTGTCCTGCGCGGCCTTGAAGCTGTTGTAGGCCGCGAGGTCGACGCGCTTCAGCATCGAGGTCAGCATGTTGCCCGGATGCAGATGGTTCTGGTTGGAGTCGACTCCGATGCCCAGCTTGCCGCGGTCCCTGGTGGCCTGGAGGATCCCCAGCCCGGTGCTGCCGGCGGCGGCATAGACGACGTCGACACCGCGGTCGAACTGGCCCTTGGCGAGTTCGGCGCCACGGCCCGGGTCGTTCCAGGCGGCCGGCGTCGTGCCGGTCATGTTGGTGATCAGCTCGGCATTGGGATTGGCGTACTTGATGCCCTGTTCGAAGCCGCACTGGAAGCGCCGCACCAGCGGAATGTCCATGCCACCCACGAAACCGATCTTGCCGGTCTTCGAGGCCATCGCCGCGAGCATGCCGACCAGGAAGGAGCCTTCCTGCTCCCTGAACACGACCGACTGGACGTTGGGCAGGTTCACCACGCTGTCGATGAGGGTGAAGTGGACGTTGGGAAATTCCTTGGCGACCTTTTCGAGAGCCACCGCCTGCGCAAAGCCGACGGCAATGATCGGATCCTGGCCGCGCTGCGCGAACCGCCGCAGCACCTGCTCGAACTGCGTTTCGTTGCTCGGCTCGAACTCGGCCACGGCGATGCCGGTCTCCTTCTTGAACCGCTCGGCGCCCTGCCAGACCCCTTCGTTGAAGGATTTGTCGAACTTGCCGCCGGTGCTGAAGACGACGGCCGGCTTGATGACGATCTGTGCATGCGCAACGGCGCCGAGACTGACGGCAGCCAGCAGGGCGATCAGCGGTCTGACCCAGCGTTTCATTGCGGTTCCCATGTTGTTGCAGTGAGTTTGGACCGGGCGGGGTCGCGGGTCTAGGCGAAGACGGACCGCGATTGCCGGGCACGGGACTTGCTACAATATCCCGAAAGCTGGGCTCAAAGCCGCTCCGGGAGGAACCATGGCCGAGTACGATCTCGTCATCCGCAACACGACGATTGCAACAGCCTCCCATGTGGTCGAGGGCGATATCGGCATCGTCGGCGGGCGCGTC
>JABMNB010000126.1 GCA_013205335.1 Rhodospirillales bacterium | reverse complement strand
CCCGACACCGGCAACATGGAAGTGCTCGAGAAAGTCGGCACGGCCGAGCAGAAGGAGAAGTGGCTGAAGCCGCTGCTGAACGGCGAGATCCGTTCGGCCTATGCGATGACGGAGCCGGGCGTGGCCTCCTCGGATGCCAAGAACATCACGACGCGCGCCGAGCTGGTCGGCAACGAATGGGTGATCAACGGCGAGAAGTATTACATCTCCGGCGCCGGCGACCCGCGCTGCAAGATCATGATCGTGATGGTCAAGACCAGCCCCGACGCCTCGCCGCAGTTCCAGCAGTCGCAGATCCTCGTGCCGATGGGCACGCCCGGCCTCGAGATCGTGGGCCCGATGACCGTGTTCGGCCACGACCATGCGCCGCGCGGCCACATGCATCTCAAGTTCAACAACTGCCGGGTGCCTGCCGAGAACATCCTGCTGGGCGAGGGCCGTGGCTTCGAGATCAGCCAGGTCCGCCTTGGCCCCGGCCGCATCCATCACTGCATGCGCTCGATCGGCGCGGCCGAGAAGGCCATCGAGCTGATGGTCAAGCGCGGGTCCACCCGCACCGCCTTCGGCAAGCCGCTCATCCAGCTCGGCAAGAACCTCGAGCTGGTCAGCCGGGCGCGCATCGAGATCGAGGCGATGCGGCTCATGGTGCTGAAGGCTGCCAAGGCGATGGACGTGCTGGGCAACCGCGATGCGCGCATCTGGGTCAGCATGGTCAAGGCGATGGTGCCGGAGAAGGTCTGCACCATCATCGACCAGGCAATGCAGATCCACGGCGCCACCGGCCTCTCCCAGTGGTCGCCGCTCAGCGAGATGTACGTCAACCAGCGGCACCTCAGGTTCGCCGACGGACCGGACGAAGTGCATCACATGGTGGTGGGCCGCGCCGAAATGAGCCGGCACTAGAATACTGGATCGGGACCCGGCCTTGACAGGCCGGGTCCGCCGTCATTTTGTTGCGTGCGAAGACGAGACTGGAAGATCGGATAATGGTGACCAGGACTTCCCTGCAAACGGCCCTCGTGCTGCTCCCGTTGCTGCTGGGCGGGTGCGAGGCGGCGACTTCGCTGCGGGGGGCCGGCCTGTCGGATCCCAACCTCATGAAGAGCATCGACGCGGCTTTCGAGGCGCGTGAAAACTGCCTGGCCGCGAATGTCCACCTGGCCGACGACAACGGCGCCAGCGCCCAATCGCTCGCAGCGACAGCGGCGGCGTCCTGCCAGACCCAGACCGATGCGCTCAATGCGCTCAGCAATCCCTATGGCGATCCGCGGATCACCGCGGCGATCCAGCGGGATTCGAGCTTCCGGGCGATGGGCTACGTGCTGAGGGCGCGCGGCCAGGGTTGACAGTCGGCGTCAGGCGCGCCGCCACATCGGCGGGCGCTTCTTCACCGGGTCGAGCAGGGACCAGTCGCCCTGTTCGACGACATGGCCCTTGGGAAAGGGCGAGCGCGGCTCTTGGCCGAGTGAGCGCATCACGCGGTCGTCGCGGTAGTAGCAGAGCAACACAACGCGATTGAGGGCAAAGAGCGGGGCTCCGCCTTCCTGCTTGAAGCGAATGGCCACCTCGGTGCGATGGTCCGGCGCGAGGTCGGCGAACGCGCCGCCGGCCAGCTGCGCCAGGTGCCTGAGCGCCGTCTGAGCGTCGGCCGTGTCGCGTTCCAGGTTCTTCAGGATATCGGCGAAGATCAATTCGTCGTCGGCCCCGGGCACGCCATGGGCGCTGCTGGCGGGGATCATGATACCGGCCAGGATGCGCAGGTCGCGCGCTTCGGAGTCTGTCAGGGTTCCGTGGGTCATGTCGATCGGTCTCAGTCGAAGAGCGTGGCGTTGGCGAGGCGCTGCTTGATGCTGTCGGCGATGTAGAGCGCCAGCGCCTGGATGGTCGAGGTCGGATTCACGCCGCCGGAAGTGACCCAGATGCTGCCATCGACGATGAAGAGGTTCTTCACGTCGTGGCTGCGGCCCCATTCGTTGACCACGGAACGCTCGGGGTCGGTGCCCATGCGGGCCGTGCCCATCAGGTGCCAGCCGGCATTGAGCATCGGCGCCTCGCCCCCGATATTCTTCGCGCCAGCCGCTTCGAGTATCTCCTTCGAGCGCGCGACGCCGTGGGCGATCATCTTATTCGTGTTGTCGCTCAACGTGTAGTCGATCTTCGGTGCGGGAATGCCGTTGCTATCCTTCAGCACGGGATCGAGCGTGACCCTGTTGTGCTCTTCGGGCAGGTCCTCGCAGATCGCCGAGAGGCCGAGCTTGCGGTTGAAGATGGTGCGATAGACGTCGTGATGCGCCTCGCCCCACGGCAGGAAGCCGCGCGCGGTGTTGGCGATCGCGTCGACGATCATGCCGGCGCCGCGATGGAGCTGCAGCGTGTAGCCGCGCAGGAAGCCACGGTCCTTGTCGGTCTCGTAGAACTCCTGGCTCCACAGCGAGAGCTGGGCGCCGGTGTTGCCGTCGATCGGCTCGTCGACATAGCCGTAGGTGTGGGCGAACGGGTGGAACATCAGGTTCCTGCCCACGAGGCCGCTCGAATTGGCTATCCCGTTGGGAAACTTTCCCGATTGCGAATTGAGCATGAGACGCGGCGTGCCGATGCCGTTGCAGGCCACGATGACCATCTCGGCCGGCTGAAAATGCTCCTTCCCCTCGGCGTCGTAGTAGATCGCGCCGCTGGCGAGACCGTCGGGGCCGACCGTGACCTCGCGCACCCGGGCGCGCGTGCGCAGCTCGACGCCGGCCCGGAGCGCGTGCGGCCAGTAGGTGACGTCGGTGCTGCCCTTGGCGCCTTGTGCGCAACCCGGCGTGCAGTGACCGAGATTGATGCAGGGCGCGCGGCCGTCATACTCGGTCGTGGCGATCGCGGAGTCCGAGGGCCACCAATGCCAGCCCAACCTGTTCATCGCCTCGCCGAAGCGCTTGCCGGTCTTGCCGAGCGGCAGCGGCGGCATCGGCAGCACGTGATGCGGGTAGGCCGGGTCGCCCGCGAGGCCCGCGACGCCCGTCATGCGGTCGTTCTCGGCAAAGAACGACTCCAGCGTGGCGTAGTCGACGGGCCAGTCGTCGGCCACGCCGTCGAGCGTCTTCACCCTGAAGTCCGACGGATGGAGGCGCGGGTAGTGCGCGGTGTACATGATGGTGCTGCCGCCGACGCCGTTGAAGTTCACGACCTGGATCGGCGAAGTGCCGTTGTTGATCGGATAGTCGGTCTCGCGGGCCCGCCGGTTCGGGTTGATGGCGAAGTCGCCGAACAGGCGGGCCTCCCAGTCCCGGCCGTTGGTCGGATAGTCCGTCGGCTTCACCCAGTCGCCCTGTTCGAGGCAGAGGATGCGCATCTTCGTGTCGGCCAGGCTCCAGGCCACTGCCGCTCCCGAGGCGCCGGAACCGATAATCAGGACGTCGACCTTGTCGTGCATGGGCGTTCTTCCGTTAGCGGGCGAGATGCTGGCTGATGGCGCGGGCGGCAAGGGCATGACCGCGGGCATTCCAGTGGCCGTCGTTGGCGAAATGATAGGAAAGCGGGGCCCCTTGTGCCTCCAGGAGCGGCTGCAGGTCCAGCACGTCGATGCCGCGTCGCTGGAGGGCGACCATGAAGGCGGTATGGACGCGATCTTCGACGGCGCGGCTGTTGCCGACCCAGAGGGCGCGCGAGGGGATGAGGACGACGAGCGTGCGATAGCGCTCCGCGATGGCCTGGAGCCTGTTGGCCGATGCTTCGATGAACGCGGGATCGTACTCGTTCTTGGCGATGCCTTCGAGATTGGGCACGATCAGGCCAGCCTTCACCGCGATGTCCCGCAGCCACGGCGTCTGCTGAACGGCCGTGACGGCGAGGAGGAAGAGGGCTGAATGGCTCGAAAGCCATTCCTTGAGCGCCGGCGCTGTATCGCCCGGCGGCGGCTCGCCTTGCCGCGTGCGTCCGTAGAGGTGGAGGTCGTTCTCCATGCATACGGCGATGACGACGCGCCCGGCCCTCGACCCAAGCGTTTTTGCGTAGGCGAGGAGGGCTGCGTAACCGTCGATGTCCGTGGGGGTCGACAGGTTGAAGGTCCGCCGGCCGCTGAGGATCTGGAGCTGGTCGGAGAAGCGGTGCTGGGCTTCCACGCCCCAACCCCAGGTGAAGGAATCGCCAACGACGAGAATGTCATCGGAGCGCGCCGTCGCCACATCGTTGGCGTCGCGCAGTCCGTGTGAATTGATGTGGACGGACACGTCATAATCGCCGGTATTCTTGATCTGGCGGGCATCGGCACCCGGCTGGCCGAGAACCAGCGGACCTACGGGAAAGGTGAATTCGAACCGGCCGGACGGATCGAAGGCGGGGAAGAAGAGGCGGGTCAGCCCTTCGGTGAGCAAGAGGCCGGCGACGAGTCCCGCCAGAACGGCAAGCACGGCCCACGCGCCACGGCGTCTACGGCCAGTTTCGGCACGTGGCATCTGGGGGCTGGCTTCGGCACTCATGTTCAAGCAAGACTGGCGCTACTTTATCAGCGAGGAAAGAGACTTCCCATGCCGGATACCACCCTTGCGCGGCCCGCGGCCACCAAGACCGAGCATTTCGACGTCGTCATCGTCGGCGCCGGCATTTCGGGCATCGGTGGCGCCTACCACCTGACCCAGCAGTCGCCGGACAGGAGCTTCGTCGTGCTGGAGTCGCAGGAGGACTTCGGGGGCACCTGGCTCACCCACAAATATCCCGGCATCCGCTCCGACAGCGACCTCCACACGTTCGGCTATCGCTTCAAGCCGTGGACGGGCAAGCCGATCGCCACGGCCGAAGAGATCCGCACCTACATGAACGAGGTCATCGAGGACAACGACCTCGGCCGCCGCATCCGCTACCGGCACCGGATCGACAGCGCATCCTGGTCGAGCCAGGACAACCTGTGGACGATCGAGGGCACCCGCACCGACACCGGCGAGGCGGTCCGCTTCACCGCCAACTTCCTCTGGATGTGCCAGGGCTACTACCGCCATTCCGTCGGCTACACGCCGGAATGGAAGGGCATGGAGAGCTTCAAGGGCCAGCTGATCCACCCGCAGACATGGCCGCAGGACCTCGACTACACGGGCAAGAAGATCGTCGTGATCGGTTCGGGAGCAACGGCGGCAACGGTCATCCCGGCGATGGCCGACAAGGCCGGTCATGTCACGATGCTGCAGCGGTCGCCGACCTACTTCATCCCCGGCCGCAACGCCATCGAGCTTGCCGAAACGCTGCGTCAGCTTGAGGTCGACGAGGAATGGATCCACGAGATCGTGCGCCGCAAGATCCTGCACGATCAGTCGGTGTTCACCCGGCGCTCCTTCGAGGAATCGGACAAGGTGCGCAGCGAGCTGCTGGCCGGTGTCCGCGCCCATGTCGGGCCCGACTTCCCGATGGAGCCGCATTTCACGCCGAGCTACCGGCCGTGGCAGCAGCGCATCGCCTTCGTGCCCGACGGCGACCTCTTCAAGGCTGTCCGCGCCGGCAAGGCCTCGGTCGAGACCGACGAGATCGATCGCTTCGTCCCGGAAGGCATCCTGCTCAAGTCGGGCAAGATCCTCGAGGCCGACATCATCGTGACGGCGACCGGCTTTCACCTGTCGGTGATGGGCGACATCGCGTTCGCCGTGGACGGCAGGCTGGTCGACTTCGCCGAGACCGTGACCTATCGCGGCATGATGTTCACCGGCGTGCCCAACATGGTCTGGGTGTTCGGCTATTTCCGCGCGAGCTGGACGCTGCGGGCCGACCTCGTCGCCGATTTCGTCTGCCGCCTGCTGGACCATATGGGCAAGAACCAGGCCCGCAAGGTCGCGGTCGCGTTGCGGCCCGAGGACAAGGACATGGAGCTGTTGCCCTGGATCGATCCGGAGAACTTCAATCCGGGCTATCTGATGCGCGGCATGCATCTGCTGCCCAAGCGCGGCGACAAGCCGGAATGGCAGCACACCCAGGATTACTGGAACGAGAAGAACGTCTTTCCGGCCATCGATCTTGAGGATCGCGCGTTCGTCTACGGCTGATCGTCGGCCACCGAATTGAGGCGGGAGAGGTCCCTCACTGCGTTTGGGATGACACCATTGTTTGAATTTGCGCAGGTGCGCCGATGAAAAAGACCGTGTCATCCCGACCGAAGTGACGGACCCTTGGTCATTGGCTCGGGGGAGCGGGGATGGAGCATAGGAACACGCGCCGGGTCATTGCGGCCGGGGCCATCGGCAACGTGCTGGAATGGTACGATTTCGCGGTCTACGGCTACTTTGCCGCCGCGATCGGGCGGGCCTTCTTCCCGGGCGAAGATCCCGTCGCCCAGGTGCTGGCGGCCTTCGGCATCTTTGCCGTGGGCTTCCTGATGCGACCGATCGGCGGTGCCGTGATCGGCGCGATCGGCGACAGGCTGGGCCGGCGGGCCGCGCTCACCTTCTCGGTGGCGGCGATGGCCATCCCGACCTTCCTCGTGGGCGTCCTGCCTGATTACCAGACGCTTGGGATCGCGGCGCCGATCCTGCTCACGCTGCTCCGCATGGTTCAGGGCCTGTCGGTCGGCGGCGAATACACGACGTCGATCATATTCATCATCGAGCAGTCGCCGCCCAACCGGCGGGGGCTGGTGGGCGCGCTGGGCTGCTGCGGCGCAGTCGGCGGCATCCTGCTGGGCTCGGCGACCGGTGCGCTGCTGGCATCGGTGATGTCCGAGCAGGCGCTGGAGAGCTGGGGCTGGCGCCTGCCGTTCCTGCTGGGGCTGCTGGTCGGAATTGCCGGTGTCGTGCTGCGGCGCCATGTCCATGAGGCGCCACGCAAGACCGCGACATCGCGGTCGCCGCTTCTCGATACGGTGCGCAACCACGGCCCGCTGCTGGGCAAGCTCGCAGCCCTCTCGGTTTTCAACTCCGTCGGCTTCTACTTGATGTTCGTCTACATCGTGAGCTGGCTGCAGCTCGCCGACGATATCGCGCCCGCCACCGCGCTGGCCATCAATTCCGCCAGCATGGTCGTGATGCTGCCGGTCATGGTCCTGATGGGCTGGCTGTCCGACCGCTACGGGCGGCGCCCACTGATGCTGAGCGCGGCTGCCCTCGGGTTCGTGGGCGCATTGCCGTTCTTTTGGCTGATGCACCAGGGGCATCCGACCCTGATCCTGCTGGGTCAGCTCGGCTTCGTGCTCTCGGTCGGCGGCTTCATTGGCGGCCAGCCCGCGCTGATGGTCGAGGCCGTGCCAGCCGAAATCCGCTGCACGGCGATCGCATTGGGCTACAACGTGACGCTCGGGGTGCTGGGTGGATTCAGTCCGCTGGTTGCCACGTGGCTCGTTCACCGCACCGCCAACGATTACAGCCCGGCCTTCATGATCATGGCGGCCGCGGCGATCTCGTTCGCGGCTATCCTGAAGTTCGACGAAACCTACAGGCTGAAGCTGTAGGCCGCCTGAAAGGCTGGCTTACTGCAGCTTGATCCCCGCCTCGACGATCAGCTTGCCCAGCAGCTCGCGCTGGCCGGCGATCCAGCTCCTGAACGCGGCTGGCGTGTTGGCAACCAGATCGGCGCCCGTCGGATCGAGGCGTTCCTTGACCTTCGGGTCCTTGATCGCCTCGGCGACCACGGCCTGCATGCGGTCGACCAGGGCCGGCGGCGTGCCGTTGACGGCAAACAGGCCGTTCCAGTCGCTGAGGTCGAAGCCGGGATAGCCGCTTTCGGCGATGGTCGGCACGTCGGGAAAGGTCGCGGAGCGCTTGAGGCTGGTGACGGCCAGCACACGGGCGCGGCCAGCGGCGACGGGCGGTCGGATAGAGTTGGTGGTGATGATCACCGAATCGATGGCGCCGGCGCCGATGTCGCGCGCGGCGTCGGCGCCGCCGCGATAGGGGACGTGGATCAGCTTGATGTCGGCCCGGCGCTGCAGTTCCTCGCCGGCCATGTGGGCCATGCCGGCGGCCGGCGGCGTGCCGTAGCTGATCGTGCCGGGCTTGGCCTTGGCCGCGGCGATGTACTCCTTGAAGGTCTGTGCCGGGAAATCCTGCTTCACCGCGACGACCTGCGGAAAGCTCGCGAGCTGGGTCACCGGCAGCCAAGTCTGCGCATAGTCGAACGGCAGGTCCTTCATCAGCAAGGTGTTGGTGATCTGGTTGGCCGCGTCGACTAGGAAGGTCTGGCCGTCGCGCGGCGCCTGCAGTACGGCGTTGGCGGCGACGACGGCATTGCCGCCGGTGCGGTTGTCGATGACCACCTGCTGGCCGATGATCTCGGCGACCCGCACGCCGATGTTGCGTGCCACGGTGTCGGCGGCGCCGCCGGCCGCGAAGGCCACCACCCAGCGCACCGGCCCTTTCGGCCAGTCGCCCTGCGCGAAACCCTCGCGCGCGATGAAGGGGGCCGCGAGGCCGCCCGCCAGGAGGCTGCGTCTCGAGAGACGGCTCATTTCTTCGGCTCCAGCAGTTCAGGCACCACCCAAAGCGCGGCTTCGCCGCGGGCAACCCTCTGGACGTTGTCGAAGCCGTTGCGCAGACGGGTGATGTTGCTCTCGAACGTAGGGCCGGCGAGATGCGCGGTCAGGATGACGTTGTCGAGCTTGAGGAGCGGATTGTCCGGCGGCGTCGGCTCCTCGTCGAACACGTCGAGGCCCGCGCCGAACAGGTTGCCGGCTGAGAGCGCGGCGGTCATCGCCTTCTCGTCGATCACCGGCCCGCGCGAGGTGTTCACGATGATCGCCGACTTCTTCATGGCGGCAAGCTCGTCCTTGCCGATCATGTGGCGGGTCGAACCGTTCAGCGGCACGTGCAGCGAGACGATGTCGGAGTGCCGCAGGATCTCGGGCAGCAGGCGGAAGCGGACGCCCAGGGCGTCTTCCTCCTCTTCCCTGAGGCGGGCGATGTCGTAGTAGTGGACTGTCATGCCGAAGGCGAGCGCCAGCTTGGCGACCTTCTTGCCGATCGTGCCGAGGCCGATGATGCCCAGCACGCGGTTGCGCACCTCGTGCACGGTCGGCGGCGAATTGCCGTGCCAGCGGCCCGCGATGACGTTGTTGTGCTGGGTGATCAGGCGGCGCGAGACCGACAGCATCAGCAGCATCGCGTGCTCGGAGACGGCGACCGAGTTGGCGCCGCCATTGGCGCACAGCGGCACGCCGCTCTTCCGCGCGGCCTCGAGATCGGCTCGGTCGTAGCCTGCGCTCAGCATCTGAATCAGCTTGAGGTTCGGCGCATCCTTGAAGAGCTGCGGGGTGACGTATTGCTGGATGAAGCCCACGAAATAGTGGGTACCGGGCAGAGCGGCCTTCTGCTCAGGCGAATTGTGCAGCGCCTTCACGATTTCGTAGCCCTTGGGGGCGAGGTCGTCGACCATCGACAGCGTGTCCTTGGGTCCGACGACGAGTACGCGTTCAACCATCACAATATCTCCTCAGACGACTTTCTCGAGTTTCTGCAAAGAGCGCAGGTGTTTCGGCACCGGAGTGCCGGGAAAGGTGCTCGGCCAGTTGGTATAGCTCACCTCGCCGACATAGATGTCGCCGCGCGAATCGACCGCCAGCCCGTGCGGCGACAGGAAACGGCCGGTCTGCTCGCCGGGTCCTTCCTGTCCGCCGAGCCGGGCCAGGGTCTTTCCCTTGCTGTCGACGATCGACAGGCGCGGGCCGAGATTGGTGTGCTTGGTGTTCACCGGCATGCCGGGGCCCAACTCGCCGATGATGAAGGTCGGGTTCTTGGCGCCACCGCAGCAGTAGAGCGCACAAGGCCGGTGCATGTTGTTCCACTGCGCCTCGTACTTGCCGTTGCCGTCGAACACCTGCACGCGATGGTTCTCGCGGTCGGCGACATAGACCCAGCCGTCGTCGTCGGTGGCGATGTTGTGCGCGATGTTGAATTCGCCCGGATCGGTGCCGGTCGTGCCCCAGCACATCAGGTGCGTTCCGTCGGGCGAGTATTTGTGGACGCGGCTGTTGCCGTAGCCGTCGGAGACGTAGATCTCGCCCTTCGGAGAGAGCGCCGTGTGGGTGCAGCGGTTGAACGGCTTGCCGCTCAGGAAGGGCGCGGGCTGGTTGGGCACGCCGATGGTCATCAGCACCTTGCCGTCGGTGCTGACCTTGCGGACCGTATGGTCGCCGTCATCGGTACAAAAGAGATTGTCGTCGCTGTCGATGTGGATGCCGTGCGCGCGGCTGAACAGGCCCTCGCCCCAGGAGCGCAGGAAGTTGCCGTCCTTGTCGAACACCATCATCGGGTGTTCGCCACGGTTGAAGACGTAGACGCGGTCCTTGCTGTCACAGGCGACGGCGGCGACATCGCGGAACTCCCAGCCTTCGGGAAGCTTCGCCCAGTTCTCGACCACACGATAGCGGTGCTCGCCGCTGCCCAGTACGACCGACATGTACTTGCTCCTCAGTGAACGGCGAGGACGGCTTCCGATATCTTCTCGGCCGTCATCAGTGTCGGGAAATTTGTATTGGCGCAGGGCACCACCGGAAAGATCGAGGCGTCGACGACACGCAGGCCCTGCACGCCGCGGACCCGTCCCTCAGTGTCGACAACGGCCATCGGATCGTCGCCGCGGCCCATGCGGCAGGTACAGGAGGCATGCCAGACACCGATTGCGGCTTTGCGCACGAAGGCCTCGAGCGCGTCGTCGTCGTTCAACACCTGGTCGAAGGTGAAACCCTCGACCACGTAGTTGTCGATCATGTAGCGCCTGAGCGCCGCAGGGCCGTCGAGCATCGTGGCGACCAGCCGGGTCAGCCACTTGTTCCTGGTAGTCACCACGCCGATCTGGCGGACCCGGTCGCTGTAAGAGGCCGGGAAGGGCACATCGGTCACTTTGCGCAGGGCATCTGTCATCTGCACCGCGGCCATCAGCTTGAAGCCGCTCTTCAGCCGGTCGAGATCGCGCTTGTCGGAGAGCAGGTTGAACTCGACGATCGGTTCGCTGCGCCAGTCTCGCGACGCGAGCTTGACCTGACCGGTCTCCGAATAGGTCTTGTTGATGAAGGTGAGCAGCGAGGCGATCTGCTCGCCCACCGCATGCCACGCCGACTTGCTCGCCACGGCCACGAACATGTCGCCCTTGGGGATGCCGGGCAGGTTCGACGAATAGCGCAGGCCGACATGGATGTGCCGCCGTGTATGCTCGCGCAGGCGCGCGCTGCGTCTGATGAAGGAGGACAGCGCGATCGAAGGGTGGTCCATCAGGCGCTGGCCCACGCCGGGCAAGGCGGAGACGACCGGGATGCCGAGGTCGGCGAGCTGGCCCACGGGGCCGATGCCGGCGCGCAGGAGATGGGCCGGCGAATGAATGGCGCCACTGGACAGGATGATCTCGCGGGCGTGGAATTCCTGCTCCTTGCCGCCCACCCGGGCCGTGACACCGACGCACCGCGTGCCCTCGAACAGGAGCGACGTGACCTGCGTATCGGTCGAAATCGTCAGGTTGGCGCGCTTGCGGGTTTCCGCATCGAGATAGCCCATCGCGGCCGAGACGCGTCGCTCCTCGGCGTTGGAGTGGGTGACCGGGAAATAGCCGTCGACGAACTCGCCGTTCTGATCGGGCAGATACTTGAAGCCTTTCTCCTCGAACGCCTTGCCTACGGCCTGGGCGTGGCCGGACCAGTGCTCGCGCGGGAT
>JABMNB010000125.1 GCA_013205335.1 Rhodospirillales bacterium | reverse complement strand
GCGGCCCCGACGGCGATGCCGGCGTGACGGGCCGCAAGATCATCGTCGACACCTACGGCGGCGCTTCGCCCCACGGCGGCGGCGCGTTCAGCGGCAAGGACCCGACCAAGGTCGATCGTTCGGCCGCCTACGCCGCGCGCTACCTCGCCAAGAATGTCGTGGCCGCCGGTCTCGCCGACCGCTGCCTGATCCAGGTCGCCTACGCGATTGGCGTTGCCGATCCGATGTCGCTCTATGTGAACACCGAAGGCACCGGCAAGGTCGACGAGCGCAAGCTTGAGAAGGTCCTGTCGGAGCTGTTCCCGCTGCGTCCGACCAACATTCGCCGGTCGCTGCAGCTCACCAAGCCGATCTACCAGCGGACGGCCGCCTACGGCCACTTCGGCCGCAAGCCGGGGAAGGACGGCGGCTTCTCCTGGGAGCGCACCGACCTCGTGGCCGAGCTGAAGCGCGCTTTCGGCGCCCGCTAAGCTTCCGAACCCGGCTACTGCAGGGGCGCGCGACGCAAGTCGCGCGCCCTCTGCGTTAGGAATTTCCCCTAAACGATTGAATCGAAGGGTATTTCTGTTACCCTTTGCGGATGGCTCCTCTCGAGAACGGAGGCTTCCAATCGTCCGTATGGGACGATGCCGGCCGGCACCGTGTCGATTCCCTGATGAGGGCCCTGCTCTATATCGCCCAGCAGGTGGGCCGGCCCGTCAGCGAAGCCGACATTCGCCGCGTGACCGCGGTTCCTGCGACGGGCCTCGACGAAGCAGCCTTCCTCACGGCGGCCGTGCGGCTCGGCCTCGAGGGTGAAGCGTTCGATCTTGCCTCCCGTTCACTGGTCGAACTGCCGCTTCCGTTCGCTCTCCTCGCCGCCGACGGGCACGTCCATGTCGTCGTCTCGGGCCGCGCCAACGGTTGGACGGTGCTCGATGTCGTGCAGGGCCGCGTGTGGCAAGTGGCTGCAAAGGAAGTCGCCGCACTGGGCTCGCGCGCGCTGTTGCTGCGCCAGCCGCTGGGACCGGCTGCATCCGGGCGTTGGTACGCGCCGCTCTGGGCGCGCGTGCGGCCGGTCGTGTTCAGGCTCGCCGCCACGTCGTTCCTGATCAACCTGCTCGGTCTTCTCACGCCGCTTTTCATGATGCTGGTCGTCAACGCCGTGATCGGGCGACATCCGCCCGACGGCCTCTCGTCGGTAATGATGGTGCTCTGCGCGGGCATGCTCGTCGCCTACGCCGCCGATTTCTGCCTGCGTGTCACGCGCGGTTGGCTGTCGGCCCGGACCGGCGCGCGCCTCGACGCACTGATGAGCGCCGAGGTGCTGCATCACCTGATGGCTTTGCCCTACCGGCATTTCGAGCGCACGCCGTCGGGCGTCATCGCCGAGCGGCTGCGTCAGCTCGATGTGCTGCGCGGCTTCTTCACCGGACAGATGCCGGTGCTGGCGATCGACCTGCTGTTCGTCGTGCTCTTCCTGGTCGCCACCTTCGCGATCAGCACGACACTGGGCACGGTCACGGCTCTCGCCATCCCCGTTCTGGTCGGTGTGTCGCTCGCCAGTCATCGTGCGCAGCGGCGGTTGGCCGACGAAAACTTCCAGGCGCTGGCTGCCAAGAGTTCGACTCTCACCGAGACGGTGGTCAACGCTGCCACGATCAAGGCGCTCGGGCTCGAGGCCGAGGTCGAGAAGCGCTGGCAGGCGCGGGTCGAGCAGTCGGCCCGCACCAGCCTGCGCGCCAACAACCTCGCCAATATCGCCGCGAGTGCATCGGGTACGCTGCAGCTCGTGGCGTCGCTCGCCATCGTGATGATCGGCGTCGGCGAGATTGCCGATCATCGACTGACGATCGGCGCGCTCATCGCCGCCAACATGCTGGCGGCACGGGCGCTACAACCAATGCGTCAGCTTGCGGGCGCGTGGCATCAGCTCCAGGGGGTAAGCGCGGCTTTCAAGCGGATCGACGAATTGATGCACGAGACGCCCGAGGCGCCGCCGGGCGAATTCGCGCCAATGCCGGCGCTGTCCGGCGAGATCGCCCTCGAGCGCGTGACCTACCGTGCCCACGATCGCGGGCCAGTGGTCCTGCGCGAGGCCGATCTGACCGTGGCGGCGGGAGAGATCGTCGGCATCGTGGGACCGTCGGGCTCGGGCAAGACCACCATCGCCAATCTGGTACAGGGGCTGGTAAGTCCCAGTGACGGCCGCGTTCTGGTCGATGGCACCGACATCGCTCACATATCGCCGGCGCAGCTCCGGGCGCAGATCGGCGCGGTGCCGCAGGACGTCCAGCTGTTCACCGGGTCGGTGCGCGAGAACATCGCGATGGGCGTCGTCGACAAGGATCCGGGCCGCGTCGTTGCCGTCGCGAAGTTCGTCGGGGCGCACGATTTCATCCAGCGCCTGCCGCAGGGCTACAACACCGTGCTCGGTGAGCGCGGGCAGGGCCTCTCGACGGGGCAACGCCAACTTCTCTGCATCGCCCGCGCGCTGATCCGCAATCCGCGCATCCTCATCCTCGACGAGGCGACCAGCGCGCTGGATCCCGCCACGGAGGAGCAGCTCCTGCGCCAGCTCAAGGCCAACACGCGCGGCCGGACCGTCATCATGATCACACATCGGCTGGCGCCGCTTGCCATTGCCGACCGCGTGGCGTTGGTCATGGACGGCCGCGTCGAGCGCGTCGGACCGCCGACCGAGGTCATGGCCTATGCCCGCATTCGCATGGCGGAGGCGAGTCGTGGGCAGACACCGTCGACGACATCCGTCGGTGCGGCGCGCCCGATGGCTGGCTGAGCCTCAGACGAAGTCGACGAAGTCCGGATCTTCGAAACGTGCAAGCCGCTCCGAGGCGAGGCGCGCGCAGTCGATGAGAAGCGCCTTGCGCCGCGCAGCTGCGACCGGCCGGCGCGGCGGATGGCGCAGGATCTCGCCGCCATAGGCGTCGGCGACGATCAGCCCGACGTCCTCTGCGATCAGCGACTGCGGGAAATCGACCGGCACGGCAAAGTAGAGCAGATCGCACCAGTCGAGATAGTCGGGCCATTTCCGGTCGACGCGCCAATCCTCGATGGACGATTTCACCTCGACGATGGTGAGTTCGCCGCTGCCGGCGATCGCCACGATGTCGGCGCGCCGTCCGTCAGGCAGCGGCAGCTCGCGCAGGACGGAGCGGCCCGACTGGCGCATGAGCCGGCAGGCGCCGCGGCAGACAGCGAGGGTGATGTCAGGGCGCGTCTGGCGCGCCGCGTCCGGCAGTTCCATGGGCGACCCAGGTTCAGCGACGGACCGGTACGAGGCGCGGCGGTCCCTCGTCGCTCGACAGCTCGTAGGTCGGCTTGAAGGCCTGGGCCATCGCCTCGCCGCGCTTGCGATCGCGGTCGGGCACCTTGTCACCCACCTTGTCGCGGACGGCGCGGGCTTCCGGATGGCCGCCGCGTTCGGCGAGGAAGAGCCATTTGAAGGCCTCGACCGGATCGGTCGTTCCGGCGGTGCCCGTCAGCAGCATGACGCCCAGCGCCTGCTGCGCCTCGGGCAATCCCTGCTGAGCGGCGCGGGAGTACCAGAGCTGGGCCTGGGCCGGATCGCGCACTACACCGGAGCCTGCAAGATAGGCATTGGCGAGCTTGAACTGGCCCGACGGCACACCGGCATTGGCCGCGGCCTGGTACCAGCTGATCGCCGATTTCAGGATCTTTTCGTTGGCGGCCTTGTCGCGGGTCGCCGGTGTGCGAACCGCCATGTCGCCCAGGGCGAGCGCCGCCTCGGGCACGCCGTTCTGCTGCGCCTGAACGAGCCAGCGCTGTGCGCCGGGAAGGTCCTGCTTGACGCCCGACCCATCGGCCATCGCCATCCCGTAACGCAGGGCCGCGAGCATGTGGCCCTTCTCGGCCGCCCTCCGATAGAGGTCGGCGGCCCGCGTCGGGTCGGCCGACGCCGGCGGCGCGCTTTCGGACAGGGCCCGTCCCAGCGCATAGGTCGCGTAGACGTCGCCGTCGACGGCCGCCTGCTCCAGCCAGGCTCGGGCCTGGATCAGGTCGCGCTGGACGCCCTGGCCGCGGAAATAGAGAGTGCCGAGATTGAGCTGCGCGCGGCGGTGGCCCTGTGCGGCGGCCTTCTCGAAGAGCTCGACGGCACGGGCGGGATTGCGTGGCACGCCGGCGTCGCCATTGATGAAGACCAAGGCCAATCGGTGCTGGCCTTCGGCGGAGCCTGCGTCGGCGGCCCGCTGGATCAGCCTCAGGCCCTCGGCCTTGCTGCCGCGTTCCAGCAAGATGGTGCCAAGCCAGGCTTCCGCATCGGCATTGGGGGAGCCGAGGGAGCGCAACGCCCGCTCGGCGGTGGCGGTGTCGCCCTGGCGATAGGCCACGACGGCGGGACGCAGCGACGGGGCCACGTCGGAGGCGTCGGACGGCTGCTGGGCCTGCGCGACGGCGCTCGCGGCCATCAAGGCCGCGGCGAGCGCCGACCGCGCCGCGATCATTTCGTCTTGAAAGTGTAAGCGAGCGCGGCGGCCCTGGCCTTCTCGGCCTCTGCAGCCGGCAGTTCGCGGCCCGCCTGCTCGAGCGCCAGGTTGGCGTTGGGCACGTTCCAGCGCTCGGCGATCGCGCACCATTTGTATGCTTCGAAGAGGCTCTTCGGCACGCCCTTGCCTTCGGCATAGGCGCCCGCCAGCGGGATCATCGCCGGAAGGTAGCCGCGCTCGGAAGCGTCGAGGAGGAGGGGCGCTGCCTTGCTGATGTCGAAGAGCTTCGATTCGGCATTGCCGTAGACATAGAGGCCGAGCAGGAACTGGGCGCGCGGATCGCGCTCTTTGCCAAGAAGCTGCAGCTCCTTCTCCGCCGTCACGGTATCGCCGGCCTGAAGGGCCTTGACCGCTTCCTCCAGCCCGGCAGCGGCTGGCTGGGTGGCGGCGGTGAGCAAGAGGACGGCCCCGGCGAGGGGCAGCAGGGCGCGGACGGAACGAACGAAGTGCACGGAAAAGCTCCCGGGAAGCACACTGCCGATACTGGCGGAATGACGAATCGTCTAGCATGGAATTGAGGCCGAAACACGAAACCCGACAGGCCTGCAGATGAGAGGAAGAGCATGCTCGAGCAACTTGCCGACCTTGTGAACGTCGACGAGGCCCTGGTGCGGCGTGGCCGGCATCTCACGGGAGCTTTCCTGGTGGAGGCCCGTCCGCGGTCCTGGCTGGTTCATGTGCTGTGCGGCCGGATCGACAGGGTCGAGGCCGGCCCCTTCGTGATGCCGTCGTGGCGCTTCGCGTTGCGCGCCGACGAGGCTAGCTGGCAACGATTCTGGCAGCCGCGGCCGGCGCCAGGCGACCATGACCTGCTTGCGCTGGTGCGCCGGGGCCTCATGAAATTCGAAGGCGATCTGCAGCCCCTGATGGCGAATCTGCTCTACCTCAAGGGCGTGCTCGAGGCGCTGCGAGGCGCGACAACGATGAGGGGAACCACGCGATGACCGCCGGTCTCGAGCCGATCGTCGGCCGCTACCTGTCACTCGATTTCGAAGGGAGGCGCTATCGCATCTATTTCGAGGAGGCGGGCGAGGGAATTCCCCTGGTCTGCCTCCACACGGCCGGCGCCGATGGAAGACAATATCGCGGCGTGCTGAACGATACCGAAATCACGAATCGCTTTCGCGTCATCGCCTTCGACATGCCGTGGCACGGCAAGTCCTCGCCGCCCGCCGGGTTCGAACGCGAGGAATACCGGCTGACGCGGGATTTCTATACCGCGTTCGTCGTGGCCTTTGCCGACGCGCTGTCACTGCGGGGGCCCGTGGTCATGGGCTGTTCGATCGGCGGCCGCGTCGTGCTCAACCTCGCTGCGACACATGCCGATCGCTTTCGTGCTCTGATTGGCCTGCAGGCCTCGGCCCATGTCGCGCCGTACTACGACACCGACTGGCTGCATCATGCCGATGTCCATGGTGGCGAGGTGTGCGCCGGCATCGTTTCGGGACTCGTCGGCCCCGACGCGCCGAGCGTCCATCGCTGGGAAACCCTCTGGCATTACATGCAGGGCGGACCCGGCGTCTTCAAAGGCGATCTCCATTTTTACAAGGTCGATGGCGATCTTCGCCAACGCATCGCCTCGATCGATGTCGAGCGATGTCCGTTGTTTCTGCTGACCGGCGAGTACGATTATTCGTGCTCGCCCGCGGAGACCGAGGAAGTCGCCGCACTGGTGCCGGGCGCTACGTGCACGATCATGCCCGGCCTCGGTCATTTTCCGATGAGCGAGGATCCCGACCGCTTTCTCAAGCATCTGCGGCCGGTGCTCGCCAAAATTGCCAATGGTTGATTGCAGCGCGACCTAGTTGTGCGGTCGGTGTCCGACCTCACGTCTCATCGAAACGCATCGGGAGTTTCCCCGTCACTATCGCGATGTCCGCACAGTCCTTTTCGATTATCTCAAGCGTGGAGTGTGCAGGATTTGTTGGGTATTTGACGGGCGCTTCGGCGGTAGGTATGCAATTTTGCAAGTAACGGGGTGTGAAAGCCTCCGCTAGAGTATGATCACATTATCCAGACAGCCCGCCGGCGGCCTCCCAAGCCGCTCAATCGAAGCCCTTCCCACACACCCAAGGCTTCGATTACCCCACACCCAGGCGGGCTCATAAGGAAGGCCGGTCGTTCCCCAAGCGATCGGCCTTTCCTATTTTCGGGTTCTGTCGGCGCATCACTAAAATGTATGGGCAAGCACGGGTAGATTTCACGGGAAATACTGGCCAACTTCCGCGGCCCATGCGATTAATTGCGGGCCCTCTGCAATGTCAGATCACCCCAAAATGCCTATCTCATAGTTATTAAATGCAGTGAATGCAGGATTCTGAATTGTCTAGATATGCATTTTTGCATCTTACGCTATGATTCATCGCTGATAGAGTCTGTTTCCACGCTAATCTTTTCCATTGGGTTTCAATGAAGATCGTCGGATTCCCGGTTGATGTGTCGAGTTCGCGGGACGAACGCATCGTGCGGGGCCAGAGCATTCGACGATCTTTGATCCAGGCAACCCTGGACCTCATCCAGGCAGGCGACGTCGAGCCGACTTCCGGGGCTGTTGCGACCATCGCCGGCCTTCCGAGCCGCACGCTCTTCCAGCACTTCACAAGTCTTTCTGACCTCTACGCCGCGGCCTTTGATTTCGCCGCGAGCCGCGCGTTCAGTCCCGATCGACAGGTGGACAGCGCGGCGCCGCTCGCCAGCCGGATCGCGCTCCTGGTCTCCGACCGAGCGCAGCTCTTCGAGGCGTGGCTGCCGCTGTGGAGCTTTGCCGAGCGCGTGCGCCGCGTCGCGCCGGCGGTCGGCGTCGGCGTGGCGCAACTGCGCAGGCTCCTGCGCGAGCGGATCGCCGTGTGGTTTGCCGTCGAACTCGACACGCTCGATCCTGAGGCGCGCGTTCTCGTCCTCGATTCACTCGATCGGGCCTTCGGCCTCGACAGCTGGATGAACATGCGCGAGCGGCTGCGCCTGTCCCCGATGCACGCATCGAGGACATGGCGTTTCACTGCCGAGGCGATCGTGCAACGGGCCCTCACGGGCCCGGGACAATCGTCGGCAGCGGCCTGAAAACAGCAGTTGAGAAAAACAGGAAGAGCGACGGAAGTCCGTCGCCCTGATGTCTGAAAGTCGGGAAGGACCTAGTTGGCCTTCGCCTGGAACTTCTGATGGCAAGCGCCGCAGGTCTTGCCGGTGTCGGCGAACGCCGTCGCCAGCGCCTCGGCGTTGCCGGAGCCGGCTGCCGTCGCGAGCTTGTCATAGGCCATTTCAGAGGCCTTGCTGGCGGCCTCGAAGCCCGCCCAGTCGGTCCATATTGCGGGAAGAGCGCGGGTTTCGCCCTTGTCCGAACCGGCCGGGAACATCTTCACGAAGGCGATCTCGAGCGTCTTGAGCTTGGCGGCCTGCTCGACGGCACCGGCGGTCGGTCCCTTGGCATCGACGATCGCCTTGATGGCGCGCATCGCGGCGGCGGTCTGCTTGCGGTTGTCCTTGCGCTGGGCGATCACGTCGCCCTGGGCCATCGCGATCGTCGCGCCGCCCACCATGGCACCGGCCGAAAGCGCGCCGATCACCGCCAAAACCAAAGTTTTCCTCATAGGCCCATCCCCTTTGAATTCTACTGGCCGGCGGACAATTTATGCCTTGCCGGTGTCTATTTGTTGCAGAGGTTGGAGCGGAAGCGAACGGTCACGTGAGCCATCGCCCATCACGACTGCGTGTAGTGGCGCCCGTCGTAGTCCTTGCCTACAGACCCGATGACTCGACTATGCTGGGCCTTCACAAGGAGATGACGACCGATGGCCGGCAAGCGCGACAAGATCCTCGTCTGGGACGTTCCTGTCCGGCTTTTCCACTGGCTGCTCGTCATCCTGATGGGTGTTTCCTACTTCAGCGGCCGCGCCGGCGGCGACTGGATGCAACTCCATTTCTGGTCGGGTTACGGCATCCTGACCCTGCTGTTCTTTCGCATCGGCTGGGGCTTCGTCGGCAGCACTACCGCGCGTTTTTCGACTTTCCTCAAGGGACCTGTCGCGGCGTTCACCCACGTCGCGCATCTGTTCCGCAAGGAAGGGCCGCGCGACGTCGGGCACAATCCGATCGGCGGCGCGATGGTCGTCGTCCTGATCCTTGCTGTCCTGGCCCAGGCTGTAGCCGGACTGTTCACCTCCGACACCGACACCGGCATGGTAAACGGACCACTGGCGCTCAAGGTCGCCGACAAGTGGGTCGATCGGGCCACCGCGTTTCATGCTTACTGGATCAACGTGCTGCTCATCCTGGCGGCTGTCCATGTGGCCGCCGTCGCGATCTACCTTGTCTGGAAAAGGCAGAACCTGATCGGCGCGATGGTCACCGGCCGCAAGCGCGCCGACCAGGCGGTCGAGCCGGGAGCGCCGGCACCGAAGCTCAGGTTTGCGTCGAGCCGCCTTGCGATGTCTCTACTGCTGGCTTCCGCCGCTTTGGTCTACTTCATCGTGCGCGCGGGCGGCTGAACTGCTCGCGCGGCCTTGCTGGCCTGAAATCGCCCCTCTAGGGTGGGCGAAGGCTCAGTGAAATTTGGATTTTGCACCATGAAATTTACCGGTACCGACTCCTACGTTGCCAGCGACGACCTCCGCGTGGCCGTGAACGCGGCGATCGCGCTGCAGCGTCCGCTGCTGATCAAGGGCGAGCCCGGCACCGGCAAGACCGTGTTGGCGCATGAAGTGGCGAAGGCGCTCAAGGCGCCGATCATCGAGTGGCACATCAAGTCGACGACCAAGGCGCAACAGGGCCTCTACGAATACGACGCCGTATCGCGCCTGCGCGACAGCCAGCTCGGCGACGAGCGGGTCAAGGACATCGGCAACTACATCAAGCGTGGCAAGCTGTGGGACGGGTTCACCTCGGCCGAGCGTCCGATCCTGCTGATCGACGAAATCGACAAGGCCGACATCGAGTTCCCCAACGATCTCCTTCTCGAGCTCGATCGCATGGAGTTCTACGTGTACGAAACGCAGCAGGTCATCAAGGCGGAGCAGCGCCCGATCGTGATGATCACCTCGAACAACGAGAAGGAGCTGCCGGACGCCTTCCTGCGCCGCTGCTTCTTCCATTACATCCGCTTCCCCGATCGCGAGACGATGACGCAGATCGTCGACGTCCATTTCCCCGACCTGCAGCGCAACCTGCTGCGCGAGGCGTTGAACGTGTTCTACGACATCCGCGAAGTGCCCGGCCTCAAGAAGAAGCCCTCGACCTCCGAGCTGCTCGACTGGCTGAAGCTTCTGATGGTCGAGGACATGTCGCCCGAGTCGCTGCGGTCGAAGGATTCCAAGCAGCTCATTCCCCCGCTGCATGGCGCGCTGCTCAAGAACGAGCAGGACGTCCATCTGTTCGAGCGTCTGGCCTTCATGGCGCGGCGGGAGCAGCGCCAGTAACGACTGCGGAGAGGAGAACGCGATGTTCGTGAATTTCTTCCTCGAACTGCGCAACGCCAAGCTGCCGGTCTCCATCAAGGAATATCTCTCCCTGATGGATGCGATGGACAAGGGAGTCGCCGACTACAGCGTCGACGACTTCTATTATCTGTCGCGTGCGGCCCTGGTGAAGGATGAGCGCAACCTCGACAAGTTCGATCGTGTGTTCGGTACCGTCTTCAAGGGCCTCGAGGCGCTGCCCCCCGAGGGTATCGCTGCGGAGATTCCCGAGGAATGGCTGCGCAAACTCGCCGAGAAGCTTCTCACCGAGGAGGAGAAGAAGCAGATCGAGGCGATGGGCGGCTGGGAAAAGTTGATGGAGACGCTGAAGAAGCGTCTCGAGGAGCAGCAGAAGCGCCATCAGGGCGGCAGCAAGTGGATCGGCACGGCCGGCACCTCGCCGTTTGGCGCCTACGGCTTCAATCCAGAGGGCGTGCGTATCGGCCAGGACAAGGGCCGCGAGGGTCGCGCTGTCAAGGTGTGGGACAAGCGCGAGTACAAGAACCTCGACGACACCGTCGAGATCGGTACGCGCAACATCAAGATCGCGCTGCGCCGCCTGCGCAAGTTCGCGCGCGAGGGTGCCGAGGTCGAACTCGACATGCCCGACACGATCCGCTCGACGGCGCGCAATGCGGGTTACCTCGACATCAAGATGGTGCCGGAGCGGCGAAACAAGGTGAAGCTGCTGATCCTGTTCGACATCGGCGGCTCGATGGATGCCCACATCCGGGTCTGCGAAGAGCTGTTCTCGGCGGCCCGTTCGGAGTTCAAGCACCTCGAATTCTTCTATTTCCACAACTGCCTTTACGAAAAGTTGTGGAAGGACAACCGTCGCCGCCACGTCGACACGTTCACGACGGCGCAACTGCTGCATACCTATCCGCCCGACTACAAGGTGATGTTCGTCGGCGACGCCTCGATGAGTCCCTACGAGATCGCCTATCCGGGCGGCTCGGTGGAGCACTGGAACGAGGAAGCGGGCCAGGTCTGGATCCAGCGCGTGGCAGACACCTATCGAAGCATGGCGTGGCTGAACCCGGTGCCGGAGCGGCACTGGAGCTACACGCCATCGATCCAGCTCCTGCAGCAGCTGACGAGCAATCGCATGTTTCCGCTGACACTGGGCGGTCTCGACAGCGCGATGAAGGAACTGAACAAGTAAGACCGCGTCTGGAGCTTTCCCCCTCCGGCCCTTCGGGCCACCTCCCCCGTCATACGGGGGAGGGCAGGGAGGGGGAGAGGCTCAGCAAGGCTCCATAAAAGGGAGAAACCAAGATGAAGACCGGGCCGGCAATCGCGGAAATCCTCAAGCGCGAGGGTGTCGAGTATCTCTTCGCCTATCCCGTCAATCACCTGATCGAGCACTGCGCCGCGATCGACATCCGCCCGATCATCGTGCGCCAGGAGCGCATCGGCCTGCACATGGCCGACGCCATGTCGCGCATGACCAAGGGCCGCAAGATGGGCGTGTTCTGCATGCAGAGCGGTCCAGGCTCGGAGAACGCCTATGGCGGCGTGGCGCAGGCCTTCGGCGAATCGGTGCCGCTGCTGGTCATCCCCGCGGGCTATCCGCGCCGCATCGCCCATGTGCCGCCGAACTTCAACTCGACGATCACCATGGCGCATGTCGCCAAGCATGCCGAGCCGATCACCTCGGGCGCCGACATCGAGAACGTCATGCGGCGGGCCTTCAGCCTGCTGCGCAACGGCCGCGGCTCGCCGGTCATCATCGAGTTCCCGGCCGAAGCCAATGGCGAGGACGCGCCCGACCCGCTGACCTACGAGCCGATCAAGCCGACGCGCTACGGTCCTGATCCCGCCGCGGTGAAGGAGGCCGCCAAGGTGCTGGTCGAGGCCAAGCGTCCGGTCATCTATGCCGGCCATGGCGTCCACTGGGCGGAGGCCTATGACGAGTTGAAGGAGCTGGCCGAGCTGCTGGCGATTCCCGTCTGTACGTCGCTGCAGGGCAAGAGCAGCTTCGACGAGACCCATCCGCTGTCGCTCGGCTCGGGTGGTCGTGCCTATCCAAGACAGGTCCGCACCTTCCTCGACAAGTGCGACGTGCTGTTCGGCATCGGCTGCTCCTTCACGGAGACGAACTTCGGCATCTCGATGCCGAAGGGCAAGACGGTGATCCACACCACGCTCGATCCCAACCATCTCAACAAGGACGTGCGCTGCCAGTACGGCCTGATCGGCGACGCGAAGCTCGCGCTTCGCGCCATGATCGACGAATGCAGCAAGCTGGTCGGGGGCAAGAAGCGCGATGCCGCGCCGGTGGTGGCGGAGATCAAGCCGATCGCCGACGCGTGGCTTGAAGAGTGGATGCCCAAGCTCACCAACGACGAGGCCCCGCTCAATCCCTACCGCGTGCTCTGGGATCTCCAGCACACGGTCGACAGGGCCAACACGATCATCACCCACGATGCCGGCAGCCCGCGCGACCAGCTCTCGCCTTTCTGGAAGACGACGGCGCCCCACACCTACATCGGCTGGGGCAAGACCACGCAGCTCGGCTACGGCCTCGGCCTCGCGATGGGGGCCAAGCTCGCCTGCCCGGACAAGCTCTGCATCAACGTATGGGGCGACGCCGCCATCGGCTTCACCGGCATGGACTTCGAGACCGCGGTGCGCGAGCGCATTCCGATCATGTCGATCCTGCTCAACAACTTCTCGATGGCGATCGAGCTGCACATCATGAAGATTTCGACCGAGAAGTACCGGTCGACCGACATCTCGGGCGACTATGCCGCCATGGCGCGCGCCTTCGGCGGATACGGCGAGCGCGTGACCAGGCCGGAGGACATCATCCCGGCCATCAGGCGCGGCATCGAGCAGACCCAGAAGGGCGTGCCCGTGCTGCTGGAGTTCATTACGTCGAAGGAAGTCACGATCTCGACGCCGAAATGACGTCCCGCAGGGAGGCCACCATGACGAAGATCCTCATGCCGACTGTCGAGCACGACGTCGCCGCCCACGATGGCCTCTGGATGAGCCCCGTCGATGCCGAGCGCGTGACGGGCTGGGCCCTGAAGCCCGAAGGCATGTGCCGCGACGATCTGTGCGTGCCGTTGCCGGCTTCCGCTCTCGGTCCCAACGAAGTCGATCTGCAGGCCTTCTGGAAGAAGCTCGGCGGTCCCGTGATTGCGAGCGAGGCGCGCGACGTGTGGGCATTGGGTGCGCCGGCCGAGGAGCGCAATGCCGCGCTCGAAGGGCTGGAGGCACCCGACTTCACCCTGCCGGACGTCGACGGCGTGCCGCGCTCGCTGTCGCAATTGCGCGGCCGCAAGGTCTTCCTCGCCACATGGGCCAGTTGGTGAGGCTGCCGTTTTGACTTGCCCGTGTGGCAGGCCCTCTACGAAGAGCTGAAGGACAAGGGGTTCATGGTCGTGGCCGTGGCGCAGGAAAGCCGCGGTGCCGATCACGCCCGCCCGTGGATCGAGCAGGCGAAGTCGTCCTACTGGCAACTCATCGACACCGAGCATCGGCTGGAGGATCTCTACAGTCTCGTGAACGTGCCGCAGGCGATCTGGATCGACGAGCAGGGCCGCATCGCGCGGCCTCCCGAGACTGCCGGCTCGACCGATCACTTCCGGCGCATGAATCTCGAGACGCGCACGATGACACCGGAGGACCAGGCCGAGCGCCTGGCCGCGCGGCAGTCCTATCTCGACGCAGTGCGCGACTGGGTCTCGACCGGCGCGCATGCGCTGCCCGCCGAAGCGGTGCGCGCGAACCTGCCGAAGGTCACACCTGAAATTGCCGAGGCGCGGGCACATTTCCGTCTTGGAGTCTGGCTGCGTGCAAACGATCGTGCGGCCGAAGGCGACGTGCAGATGGCGGAGGCGAGCCGCCTGCATCCCGAGTCGTGGAGCCTGTGGCGGCAGGCGGCGGACCTCGACGAGGTCGGCAAGGCATCGGGTCCCGACTTCTGGAAGCGCGTGCAGGCCCTGGGCGATCGCCCTTACTATCCGCCGCCCAAGTTGTAGAAGAGCGGCCGCTGGTGCTCATGTGCCGGCGAGTTGCATCAGTTTGCCACAATTGGGCCTTGCCGCGCGATCGAAGTTCAACGCGCAGCAATCGGCAAAACTGTTCGGCGGTTATTATCGGCGGGACTTCGAAGTGAGCGTCGGCTGAGGCCATCACACCTCCGTGAATACAGCACGTCTGCTAGGCGGTAGCGCGCCGCTGAGCTACTTTCAGGTTCACATATCCTGAGCAACGGGAGACTGGGATGGCTGTTCTGAACGTCAATGGCAAGGCGGTCGACTACACGGCCAATCCGAGCACGCCGCTTCTCTGGGTGCTGCGCGAACAACTGGGCCTGACCGGCACCAAGTATGCCTGCGGCATCGCGCAATGCGGCTCCTGCACCGTTCATATCGATGGTGTGCCGGTGCGTTCCTGCGGCGTACCGGTGGACACCGTCGGCACCAAGAAGGTCGTCACCATCGAGGCGCTGGCCGCCAACGGCGTGCTGAACAAGATCCAGAAGGCCTGGGTCGAACTCGACGTTCCCCAGTGCGGCTACTGCCAGAGCGGCATGGTGATGGCGGCGACGGCGCTGCTCGCCGCCAAGCCCAATCCGACCGATAAGGATATCGACGAGGCGATGACCAACATCTGCCGCTGCGGCACCTACCAGCAGGTCCGCGCCGCCATCCACGCCGCCGCCAAGGCCTAAGGGGAGGGACGCATCATGACGATCCAGACATCTCTCGGCCGTCGCGGCTTCCTGGTCAGCGGCACCGCCGTCGTCGGCGGCTTCTCGCTCGGCTTCCACCTGCCCTTCGACGAAAGCGTGGCGCAGGCCCAGACCGTCAAGGAATTGAACGCCTGGGTGGTCATCCATCCCGACGACAAGGTCGTCATCCGCATCGCGCGCTCCGAAATGGGGCAGGGCACGCTCACCGGCCTCTGCCAGCTCGTGGCCGAGGAACTGGAGTGCGACTGGAACAAGGTCACCTGGGAATATCCGACGCCCGGCGAGAACCTGAAGCGCAACCGTGTCTGGAAGAACTTCTCGACCGGCGGCAGCCGCGGCATCCGTGAAAGCCAGCAGTACGTCCGCGAGGGCGGGGCCATCGCGCGCGAGATGCTGATCGCGGCCGCGGCGAAGCAATGGAACGTGCCGGCTTCGGAATGCAGCGCCGCCAACAGCGTCGTCGCGCACAAGGGTTCGGGCAAGACACTGACTTACGGTGCGGTCGCCGCGGCGGCGGCCGAACTCGAGCCGCCCAAGGAAGTGAAGCTGAAGGACCCCAAGGACTGGAAGGTCGCGGGCAAGCCGCTCAAGCGGCTCGACACCGTCGAGAAGGTCACGGGCAAGCAGATCTACGGCATGGACCACACCATGCCGGGCATGCTCAACGCCACCGTGCGCGCCTGTCCGGTGATCGGCGGCAAGCTCAAGGACTTCGACGCCAGCAAGGCCGAGAAGATGCCGGGCGTGAAGAAGATCTTCGCCATCGACGGCAATGCCGTCGTGGTCGTGGCCGACACCTACTGGCAGGCCAAGACGGCACTCGATGCCGTCACCACCAACTGGGACATCGGCGAGCTCGGCAAGGTCTCGACCGCGACGATCACCGCCATGCTGAAGGAGGGCCTCGAGGCCAAAGAAGCCTTCGTCGGCAACAAGGCGGGCGACGCCCAGAAGGCGATCGACGGGGCAGCCAAGAAAGTCGAGGCCGTCTACAGCTTCCCCTATCAGCACCATGTCACCATGGAGCCGATGAACGCCACGGCGCGTTATACTGCCGACAAGTGCGAGGTCTGGTGCGGCACGCAGAACGGTGAGGCGGCGCTGGCCGCGGCGTCGGAAGCGGCGGGCCTGCCGATCGCCAAGTGCGAGGTCTACAAGCTGATGCTGGGCGGCGGCTTCGGCCGGCGCGGCCGGTCGGACTACGTGCGCCAGGCCGTACTCGCGGCCAAGGAGATGCCCGGCACGCCGATCAAGCTCATCTGGTCGCGCGAAGAGGACATGACGCACTGCCAGTACCATCCCACGACGATGGCCAAGCTGACGGCCGGGCTCGATGCACAGGGCAACCTGGTCGGCCTGCACGTGCGCATCTCGGGTCAGTCGATCCTGGCCTCGCTGCTGCCGCAGAACCTGGTGAACGGCATGGACCCCGTCGCCTTTCAGGGCCTCATGCAGTCCGGCGTCGAGGCCGCTTATGGTTACGACATCCCGAACCTCATGATCGACCACGCCATGCGCAATCCGCACATCACGGCGGGCTTCTGGCGCGGCGTGAACGTCAACCAGAACGCCGTCTACATGGAATGTTTCATGGACGAGCTGGCGGCGGCCGCGGGCCAGGATCCGCTGGCCTATCGCATGAAGTACCTGAAGCCCAAGTGGGCCGCGGTGCTGAAGGCCGCCTGTGACAAGGCGGGCTACGGCAAGCCGCTGCCCGAGGGTCATTTCCATGGCATCTCGCAGGTCATGGGCTATGGCAGCTACGTCGCCGGGGTGGCCGAGGTTTCGGTGAGTCCCGACGGGCAGCTCAAAGTCCACAAGATCACGGCGGCCACCAATCCCGGCCACGTGGTCAATCCGGCGCAGATCGAGCGCCAGGTCGCAGGCTCGTTCGTCTACGGCCTGTCGGCGGCGTTGTATGGCGAGATCACGGTCAAGGACGGCGCTGTCGAGCAGACCAACTTCGACAGTTACAACGTGATGCGCATCGACGAGATGCCTCACGTCGAGACCGTGCTCGTGCCGACCAACGACTTCTGGGGCGGCGTCGGCGAGCCGACAATCGCCGTCGCCGCTCCCGCCGTGCTGAACGCAATTGCCAAGGCGACGGGCAAGCGCGTACGCAACCTGCCGCTGGCGAACAACGATCTGAAGAAGGGCGCCTGATGCACCGAGCGCTGCTGCCGGGCTTGGCCAGCATGATCCTGCTGGCCGGCCCGGCAACGGCGGCCGATGCCCCGCCGGGTGCCAGCTCCTGCAGCGGCTGCCACGCGCCGAAAGCGGTGGCGGATACGGTGATTCCGCACATTGTCGGCCGCAAGGCCGCCGACATCGTCACCTTCATGCGCGAGTATCGCAGCGGTGCCTGGCCGTCGAGCGTGATGGGCCGTATCGCAAAGGGCTTCGACGATCAGCAGACCGAGGCCATCGCGGCCTGGTTCGCCGCGCAGCCGGAGTAGGGACACAGCAGGCATGGCGACGCGCCGGCATTTCCTGAAGCTCACCGCCGCGGCCGGGCTGGCGCCTGCCGTCGTTTCGGCTCAGGGCAGGGCCAAGGTCATCGTGATCGGCGGTGGGTTCGGCGGCGCCACGGCAGCGCGCGCGCTGAAGGCGCTGCAGCCGGCGCTCGACGTCACCCTGATCGAGCCCAATCCCGTCTACACCTCCTGCCCGTTCAGCAATTCGGTGCTCGCCGACCTGCGCGAGATCGACCAGCAACGGTTCCGCTACGACGGCGTCAAAGGCGCCGGCGTTACGGTCGCCGAGACGAGCGCGACCGCGGTCGATGCCGAGACGAAGACCGTGACGCTGGCCGACGGCAGCAAGCTTTCCTACGACCGGCTGGTCATGACGCCGGGCATCGATTTCAACTGGGGCGCCCTCCCCGGCTACGACGAGGCCGCCGCCCAGAAGATGCCGCACGCCTGGAAGGCGGGGGCGCAGACCGTGCTGCTGCGCCAGCAGTTGCAGGCGATGGACGATGGCGGGCTCGTCGTCATGTCGGCGCCCGCCAATCCCTTCCGTTGCCCACCGGGCCCCTATGAACGGGCCAGCCTCATCGCCTACTGGCTCAAGATCTGGAAGCCGAAATCGAAGCTCCTGCTGCTCGATGCGAAGGATGCCTTCTCCAAGCAGCGCCTGTTCCAGAACGGCTGGGCCCAGCTCTATCCGGGCATGATCGAATGGGTGCCGCTCAGCCAGGGCGGCAAGGTCACGTCGGTCGATCCCGCGACGCTCACCCTCACGACCGAGTTCGCCACGCACAAGGCCGCCGTCGCCAACGTGATCCCGCCGCAGAAGGCCGGCGCCATCGCGGCCCAGGCCGGCGTCGCCGATCGCACGGGCTGGTGCCCGGTCGAGCCCATCGCTTTCGAATCGACGTTGCGGCCCAACATTCATGTGCTGGGCGATGCGGCGATCATGGGCGGCATGCCCAAGTCCGCGTTCGCAGCCAACGCCCAGGCCAAGGTCTGTGCCGCCGCCATCGTAAGTCTGCTCGCCGGCGCCAGGCCGCAGGCCCCGATCCTGATCAACACCTGCTACAGCCTCGTGGCCGCCGATTACGGCATCTCGATTGCGGGCGTCTATCGTCCCGACAAGGGGCAGCTTACCGACATTCCCGGCGCCGGCGGCACAAGCCCGCTTGAAGCCGTCGGCGGCCTGCGTGGCCAGGAGGCGCTGTATGCGTCGAGCTGGTTCCGCACCATCACCGCCGAGACCTTCGGCTGACGCCATGTGGGTCCTCGCCGTCCTCGCCCTCGCGCTCGTCGGATATCCAGCGGCCGCCCAGCAGGTCACGCCGCAAATCAACGGCGATTCCATTCCGCGCTCCCTCACGGGGCAGCCCGGCGATGCCACGCGTGGCCGGGTGATCGTCGCCAATCGCAGCGTGGGCCTTTGCCTGCTCTGCCATTCAGGCCCGATCGCCGAGGAGCGTTTCCAAGGCGATTTGGCGCCCAGCTTCGCAGGCGCGGGCTCGCGTTGGTCGGAGGGGCAGCTGCGCTTGCGCATCGTCGACGGTTCGCGTCTCAATGCCGACACGATCATGCCGGCCTACTATCGCACCCAGGGCCTGCAGCGGGTCGCCCGCAGCTTCGAAGGCAAGACCATCCTCTCGGCCGCGCAGGTCGAGGATGTCGTGGCCTACCTCGTTACGTTGAAGGATTGAATGGACCGACGTCGCTTCCTTGCCGGCACCGCTGCTGTCGTCGTCCTGCCGCTCGCACCGGCGGCGGCGACGCCCGACGCCATGGCCGAGGCGATCCGGAAGGTCGTCGGCAGCGCCACGCTGACGGAGGGGCGCGTGAAGCTCGAGGTGCCGCCGCTGGTCGAGAACGGCAGCACCGTGCCGCTCAGCGTCTCGGTCGACAGCCCGATGACCGTGGCCGATCACGTGAAGGCCATCCATGTCTTCAACGAAAAGAACCCGCAGCCCAACGTCTTTTCCGCCCGCCTTGGTCCGCGCAACGGCAAGGCCATCGTCGGCACGCGCATCAAGCTCGGCGACAGCCAGCGGATCATCGCCATTGCCGAGACCAGCGACGGCAGATTCTGGAGTGGCGGAGCCGACGTGATCGTGACATTGGCCGCCTGCCTCGAGGAGTCGACCTGATGTCGAACATCCTGGTGAACGCCCCCAAGACCGCCAGGCGCGGCGCCGTCATCGAGATCAAGGCGCTGATCCTGCACCCGATGGAAACCGGCTTCCGGCCCGGCCCGAACGGCCGCCTCATCCCGCGCAACATCATCGAGCGCTTCACCGCGACCTGGAACGGCACCGAGATCTTCGCGATGGACATGTCGTCCGCGATCGCCGCCAACCCGTTCGTGTCCTTCTTCGCCGAGGCGAACGAGAGCGGCACGGTGGTCCTGCGCTGGACCGGCGACGAGGGCTTCGCCGTCGAGGAGCGGGTCGCCATCGCCGTCGAATGACCAGGCGGCTACTTGTCGTCGGCCTGGCACTGGTGTTCGCCGCGTCCTATGCGGCGGCCCAGGTCGGAACCCAATCCGGCGCGGACAAGCGGCGCTCCGGTTACCAGGACATGGGCGAGGCCCTGCAGAAGATGCAGGACGACGACACCGCCAATCCCGGCATGTTGTTCGTCCAGCTCGGCGGCCAGCTCTGGGTCAAGGCGACGGGTGCCGCCGACAAGTCTTGTGCCGACTGCCATGGCGCCGCCGCGGCAAGCATGAAAGGCGTTGCCGTGCGCTACCCCGCGATCCCCTCGGGTGGCGACCTTCCGGTCGACCTCGGGGGGCGTATCAATCTCTGCCGGACCGAACATCAGAAAGTCGACCGCCTGCCGCCGGAGAACCGCGATCTGCTGGCGCTCGCCGCCTACGTCGCGCACCAGTCGCGCGGCCTGCCCATCGCGCCGCCCGAAGACCCGCGTCTCGAAGTCTTCCGCCAGCAGGGCGCGGAGATCTACCGCCGCCGCCAGGGCCAGCTCAATCTGTCCTGCGCGATCTGCCACGACGACAATGCCGGCAGGAAGCTGGCGGGAATCGCCATACCGGAGGCGCATCCGACGGGCTATCCCATCTATCGTCTGGAATGGCAGGCCCTGGGGTCATTGAAGCGGCGGCTGCGCAATTGTCTCGTGGGAATCCGGGCCGAAGCCTGGCCGCTCGATGCGCCTGAATACACCGCCCTTGAACTCTATCTCATGGAGCGGGCCCGGGGCATGAAGCTCGAAACACCGGCGGTCCGACCCTAGACATTGGTCGTGGCTGCAGATGAATTTTCTCTCATGCGCCGGCAGGGGAGTTGATCCTGCCGCCACTGGCGGCGGTTTCGACCGACCATTTCATTGCTGCTGTCGTGGGCTGGCCCGTAGAGTCCGCGTATGCTCAGCATTGCCAGCACCCTCGTCGCCCGGGCGGCGCGCCTCATCCTGGCGGCGCATGACG
>JABMNB010000124.1 GCA_013205335.1 Rhodospirillales bacterium | reverse complement strand
TGCTGGAAGGTCGACGGCTTGCCGAGCAGTGGGACGAACTGCTTCGGCATGCTCTCGCGCGACAGGGGCCACAGGCGCTTGCCGGAGCCTCCAACCAGGATGACGGGCGTGATGAGCGATATTGGAAATCCCCGGCTGACCTAAAACTTCTCGTACAACTGCCTGAGCCGTTCGTCATAGGCGAGGGGCGAAAACTTCTTCGCCTGCCGGCGCCCTCTTTCGACGAGCCCGCCCCTGAGATCGGCGTCCGCCTCGATGGCCCTGATGGCCCAGGCGATGCTGTCGATGGAGTAGGGATCGACGAGCAGGGCCGCGTCGCCCGCCACCTCGGTCAGGGACGAGCCAACCGAGGTCACGACGGGGGTGCCCAGCGCCATGGCCTCGATCACAGGCAGGCCGAAGCCCTCGTAGATCGAGGGGAACAGCAGGGCCCGGGCGCCGCGGATCAGGGTGAGAAGCTGGTCGCGTGGCAGATAGCCGAGGCGGCGGACCTGCCGCTGGCGGCGCACGATGTCGCCGTCGATGCGAAAGTTGGTGAAGCGTTCGTCGCGGATCTTCCGGAGGTCGGCCCGGTTCTGCCAGCCGCCGCCGCCGGCCATGATCAGGGGCAGCTTGCTGCCGGAGGCGGCATAGGCATCGATCAGGCGGGACACGTTCTTCTTGGGCTCGATGGCGCCATAGAACAGGAAGTACTTGCCGAACTCGAGGCCGAAGTGCTTGGCTAGGTCGGCCGCCACCTCGTCGTCGCGGCGGGCCAGCGCCTCGGGCGGGATGTCGACGGCCTGGTAGGTGTTGGTCACCCGGCGCTCGTCCACGCCCAGATGCTCGATGATGTCGCGCCGGGAATATTCGGACACGGTCACGATGTGGTCGGCCGTGCGGGCGAGCGCAGTGAGCAGGCGATAGAAGTATTTCTTGTTGTCCCGGGTGGTGTAGGGCAGGCGCAGCGGCACGAGGTCGTGGATGGTGTAGATGTTTGGGCAGCCCTTTAGTGCAAGCGGCACGGGATGTGTCGCATGGAAGACGTCAGGCCGATCAGGCAGCCGAAGCTGCGGCAGACGGCCGTAGATAGTGAAATGTGCGATGGCGGTATCGATCAGGCGGGTGGCGACAAAGACGCGCCGGAACGGCCGTAGCGTGTCGGCCATCGGCCCGATCACGAGGCCGCTGCGGGGCAGCTCCGTCGGCCGCAGCCCGCCTAGCGCCGTGAAGGGATAGCAGACGTTGCGCCACGCCACTTCGAAAGGGCTTAGCCATCGATCGTTGTCGATCGCATCGAAGGCCAAAACCTCGTTGAGGCGGTGATCACCGCGCGTGAGGCCGTGCTCCACGCCGAAAAGGCCGTCGACATTGTAGCCGAGGCGGCCGGCCGCATGGGCGAGCGCCAGGGAATAGGTGGCGATGCCCGTTCCGTTGCTCAGCGTGAGGTTGTGGGCTTCGTACAGAATCGTCCGCTGGCGTGACGTGGAAGCGCCAGACGGGGGGGGCGGGCCAGACTGTGGGCTCCTGGAAGTGATGGCCACGTCGTTCATTCGAACAGCAGGATGCGGTCTTCCAAGCTGGTCTGGTCCAGCACTGACGCGGTGTTGAGCGCCAGAAGCTCGCCATCGAAGTTGAGTTCCCGGGCCGTACCATAGGTGGCCAGCAATTCTTCGAGAAAGCGGCGCGGGTCGGCGTAGCGGGCGGCATTGAACTCGAGCACGATCACGGGATGGTCGCGGGCAATCACCTGACGCATGCCGGCGACGATCCCCTGCTCTCCGCCCTCGGCATCAATCTTCACCAGGTCGACCTTCGCATAGGCCAACGCCAGCTCGTCGAGGGTGACGGTCGCGACCTCGATCGTCTTGCCGCCCGGAAGGTCTTCGAGGCCGACCAGAGTGGCGTTCTTGGGCTCACCATCCGGCGCGAAGAGCAGGCCGCTGCCGGCACAGGCGCCCAGGGCATGGGGCACGATCCTGGTGCGCGTCCGATGCCCGTTAAGCAGCACCGTCTCCCGCAACAGGGAAGCCGCGTCCGGGTTGGGCTCCACGGCAATGACGTGTCCGGACGCACCGACCAGGTCTCCGAGGAGCAGCGTGTAGTATCCAAAATTCGCACCGACATCGACCACCGTCATGCCGGGTTCGACGCGGCGGGCGAGGAACTGGGTCAGCCACATCTCCCAGAAGCCGTCGAGCATGACATGGCAGGCAAAGCCGCGGTCCGAACTGCGCAGGAATATCTTGTGCCGGCCGAGGATGCGGGCGAGGACAAGGCCGTCGCCGAGATAGGCGGTCTGAACTCGCCGCCTGATGGCGGCTTCCACGGTGGAACGCGGCCAGTTGGCTAGATGAATAGGATAAAGATCCATGGGCATGCGATAGACCAGCACTATCGGCCGCGGCGATCGCGCGGACAAAGTTAGGGAAAAACGGGAGATCGAATTTCCCGTTCCAGGCTGGCCAGTATCCTCCCCATAGCTTGCGATCCTGTATAGGGCTACGAAGCTACGAATGCTACTTCCGCGATGGCCGGTGGCCGCCTCGGCATCCGCGCAGCCTCAAGACGGCTCGGCGGGCAACCTCTCAAACGACAATTGCCGGATCGACCCCGCGAAACCGCTAGTGTCCCGAGTCTGAAGTTTGGGGGACCCAAAGTCGACCCAGTTGTGTCCCATC
>JABMNB010000123.1 GCA_013205335.1 Rhodospirillales bacterium | reverse complement strand
TGGGCGTTGGCGGTGGCGACGGGGCGTGACCGGTCTTCCTGCCAGGCTTCGGCGAAGACGTTGACCATGCGGCGGCCCTGCTTGGTCACCTTGGCGCAGGCGATCACGTCGACCGGCCGCGCCGAGCGCAGATAGTCGACCGTGATGTTGACGATCTTCGGCACCGTCTCGCTCTCCATCTCCCACAGGAGATGGAAGATCGCCGCCATTTCAAGCATGGCGCCCAGGGTGCCGCCGTGGATCGCCGGCAGGAACGTGTTGCCGATCAGCTCCGGGTGATAGCGCATGCGGGTCAGCAGCTCGCCGGTGCCATTCTCCGGCGCGATCTGCATCCAGCGCGCGTAGGGAATGGCCTCGGCAAGACGGGCGACGTTGCCCTCCCTGCGCGCTTCGGCGAGGCGTTCGAGAAGCGCGCTCATGGCTTGTCCGCCAGCGGCGGCCGCGTCGGCTTGCCCTTGGTGCCCAGCATGAACGTGCCGGCAGCGGCCGCAATCGGGTCCTTGGCATCGCCGTGATGGGCGAAGGCGCGGGTGAAGGCGACCGAGCGCGTGATGCGATAGCACTCGGCCTCGGCGATCACAGCCTTGCCGGGCTCGGCCGGCCGCACGTAGTCGATGCGCAGGTCCAGAGTCGCGAAAGGCTCAGGTGCTTTGAGCATCGTGGCCACCGACATGCCGCAGCAGCCGTCGAGCATCGCGGTGAGCGGACCGCCCGCCAGCACGCCGGTCTCGGGATTGCCGACCAGCTCCTCCCGCCAGTCGAGCTGCATCGAGGCGAAGCCGCGCGAGGCACCGATCACCTTCAGGCCCAGCGCCTTGTTGTGCGGGATGTTGTCGGAGAACCATTGCTGGAAAACCGCGATGCGCGGGTCCTTTTCCATCTAAAATCCCATCTGGCGGGCGGCCAGATCCTTCATGATCTCGGTCGAACCGCCACCGATCGACATGACCTTGGTCTCGCGATAGATGCGCTCGACCTTGGCGCCGCGCAGGTAGCCGGCGCCGCCGAAGACCTGCATCGCCTCGTTGGCGCAGAATTCCATGGTCGAGGTCGCGAGGTTCTTCAGCATGCAGATCTCGGCCACCGGCTTCTCGCCCTGCCCGACCCGATACGCCAGCAGCTCGAGCGTCGACTTCACCGCGTTGATGCGCATCGCCATGTCGACCAGCCGATGGCGTACCACCTGGTTGGCGATCAGCGGCTTGCCGAACGTGTGGCGCTCGCGGGCATAGGCGATCGCCTCGTCGAGGCAGACCCTGGCGTAGCCGCAGGCCCCGGCCGCCATGCCCAGCCGCTCCGAGTTGAAGTTGAGCATGATGCCGATGAAGCCGCGATTCTCCTCACCGATCAGGTTCTCGACCGGGACTTTCACATTGTCGAAGAAGAGCTGGGCCGTGTCCGAAGCCCACCAGCCCATCTTCTTCAGCTTGGTGCGGGCGAAGCCTTCCCGGTCGCGCTCGATCAGCAGCAGGGAGACGCCGCCCGCCCCCGGCCCGCCGGTGCGGACCGCGACCGTGTAATAGTCGGCTCGCATGCCCGAGGTGATGAACATCTTGGAGCCGTTCACCACATAGTGGTCGCCCTCGCGGCGCGCCGTCGTTTTGAGGTTGGCAACGTCGGAGCCGCCGCTGGGCTCGGTGATGGCCAGCGCGCTGATCTTCTCGCCGGCCAGGACCTCGGGCAGAACCTTGCGCTTCATCCACTCCGGCCCGAGTGCCGCGATCGGCGGAGCACCGATCGTGTGGCTGTTCAGGCTGGCGTTGAGGCCGCCGCTGCCGTGGCGCGCCATCTCCTCGGCCTTGACGATACCGAAGAAGGGGTCCGTGGGGACCCCGCCATAGGCCTCCGGAAAGCCGAGCTGCAACAGGCCCGCGGCCGAGGCTTTGCGGTAGAGTTCGCGGGGGAATTCCTCGGCCTCGTCCCACTGGTCGACATGGGGCATGAGTTCGCGCTCGACGAAGCGCCGGACGGTGCTCCGGAACGCCTCGTGCTCCTCGGTATAGAACGGCGACGGTGGCCTTCCCGACGGGACGGCCTGCTCGGCGAGCGACATGGAATTCTCCGGTGACGACGCGTTATCGCTCAACAGTACAGCGCTCCGGTTGAAAATCCATTGACTCCCCGCAGGGCGGCCATGTCTTATGAATTCAGACAAACGCGAAGCCATTAAACGGCCGGTTTACAGGGTTAGGGAATGCTCGACTTCATCCAGCAGCTGGTGAGCGGAATCGCGCTCGGCTGCGTTTACGGCCTCATCGCACTGGGCTTCGTCCTGATTTACAAGGCGACGGAAGTCGTGAACTTCGCCCAGGGCGACCTGATGATGCTGGGCGGCTTCTTCGTGTTCACCTTCATCGGCCTGATCGGCCTCGACTACTGGCTGGGCTTCCTGTTCGCCGTCTGCGGCATGGCGGTGTTCGGCATGGCGACCGAACGCATCCTGATCCGGCCGATCCTCGGCTATCCGCAATTCTCCATCGTCATGGCGACGATCGGGCTGGGGTACTTCCTCCGGTCGATCGCGGGCATGATCTGGGGCACCGACGATCTCAGGATCGAGACCCCCTTCTCGGCCGGCGTCCTGAAGCTCGGCGACCTGGTGATCGCGCACGACAAGCTGTCGGTGATCGTGGCCACCGTCATCCTGTGCGCCGTGCTCTACGCCTTCTTCAACTACACGCGGATGGGCACCGCCATGCGCGCCACGTCGGAGAACATGCTGGCGGCCTACTACATGGGCATCCCGGTGAAGCGCGTGGTGTCGCTGATCTGGGCGATCAGCGCCGCGGTGGCGGCGACCGCCGGCGTGCTGCTGGCGCCGATCACCTTCATCCATTCCAACGTCGGCCTCGCGCTGGGTCTCAAGGCCTTTCCGGCGGCCGTGCTGGGCGGCTTCGGCTCGATCCCCGGCGCGGTCATCGGCGGGCTCATCATCGGCGTCATCGAGACTCTGGCCGGCTTCTACCTGCCGCAGGGCTGGAAGGACGTCGCCCCCTACGTCGTGCTGCTGATCGTCCTGCTGGTCCGGCCGCATGGGCTGTTCGGCCCCAGCATGCGCAAGAAGGTCTGAGCCCATGCGTTTCGTCTTCAAGACAGACTACAACCAGGACATCCGCCTGCTGAAGCACAGCGGCTACTGGTGGTCCTACGGCGCGCTGCTGGCGGTGCTGATCGCCTTCCCGTACCTGGTCGGCAGCTACCTGCAGAGCCAGATCGTCTTCGTCTTCATCTACGCCATCGTCGGCGTGGCGCTGATCATCCTCACCGGCTTCACCGGCCAGGCCTCGCTGGGCCATGCCGCCTTTCTCGCAATTGGCGCCTATACCGCAGGCTTCCTGCAGAGCCAGGGCATATCGTTCATCGTCTATTTCCCGGCGGCCGCGATCATTACCGGCGCGGTCGGGGCGATGGTCGGCTTCCCGGCACTGCGCCTCAGCGGCATCTACCTTGTCATCGCCACCATAGCCTTCGCCTTCATCGTCGAGGAGATCCTGGCGCGCTGGGAGTCGGTGACGCACGGCAACGAGGGCATGCGGGTCCGCACGCTCGATTTCCTCGGCCAGCCGATACCGCGTGACAGTGACGCCTTCTACTTCCTCTGCCTGCTGGTGCTGGTTGGATCGATCCTGCTGGCGCTGAACCTGCTGCGCTCGCCCACCGGCCGTGCCTTCATCGCCATCCGCGATTCCGAGACCGCGGCCAAGAGCATGGGCATCGACCTCGCCGGCTACAAGGTGAAGTCCTTCGCCATCAGTGCGGCCCTCACCGGCATGGCCGGTGTGCTGTTCGCCCACAAGATGTCCTTCATCTCGCCGGAGATGTTCACCCTGCTGCTCTCGATCGAGTTCATCATGGTGATCATCATCGGTGGCGCCTTCGGGGTGCATGGCGCGGTGCTGGGCGCGATCTTCATCGTCATGGTCGATCCCTTCCTGACGGCGCTGAAGGACGACGTGCCGGTGCTGGGCGCCAGCCTCGCCACCATGCTCGGCATGGCGCCCGACGCCGCCGGCAAACTGAGGGAGACCATGTCGGCGATCGGCTCGGCCGCCGGCCTCAAGGGCGCGATCTACGGCCTCCTCATCATGATGTTCATCCTGTTCGAGCCCTACGGACTCTACGGGCGCTGGCTCAAGGTGAAGCTCTTTTTCCAGCTCTTCCCGCTCTACAAGAAGGCCACCTTCAAGCGACAGAAGACCTACGTGAAGTCGGAGCGCAACCGATGAGCTTCTTCACGGTCGACAAGATTTCGCTGCAGTTCGGCGGCCTCAAGGCGGTCGACAGCGTCAGCTTCAGCGTCGAGAAGGGCGAGATCTTCACAATCATCGGCCCCAACGGCGCCGGCAAGACCTCCATCTTCAACCTGATCTCGCGACTCTACGATCCGACCTCGGGCAAGCTTTTCTTCGAGGGCCGCGACATCACCGAGGTGCCGGCGCACCAGATCGCCAGGCTCGGCATCGCGCGGACGTTCCAGAACATCGAACTGTTCGAGAACGCCACCATGCTGGCCAACCTGCTGGTCGGCCGGCATTGCCACACCACGACCCAGCTCTGGCAGGAGATGCTGTTCCTGCCGTCCGTTCGGCGCGCCGAGAAGGAGCACCGCCGCATGGTCGAGGAAGTGATCGAGTTCCTCGACCTCCAGCCCTATCGCGAGAAGCTGATCGCCGGCCTGCCCTATGGCGTGCGCAAGGTGGTCGAGGTCGCCCGCGCGCTGTGCTCGGAGCCCAAGCTGATCCTGCTCGACGAACCCTCCTCCGGCCTCAACGTCGAGGAGACCGACGACATGTCGTTCTGGATCCGCGACATCCGGACCGATCTCGGCGTCACGGTGCTGATGGTCGAACACGACATGACCCTGGTGAACCGCGTGTCGGACCGCGTGCTGGCGCTGAACTACGGCAAGGTGCTGGCCTCCGGCACGCCGGCCGAGGTTCAGGCGCATCCCGACGTCATCGCCGCCTATCTCGGCGCCTGAGAGGAGCGGACATGAGCGAAGACCCGATCCTCAAGGTCTCCAACATCGAGAGCTACTACGGCCCGATCATGGCGATCCGCGGCGTCAGCCTCGCCGTGCCGCGCGGCAAGATCATCGCCGTGCTGGGCGCCAACGGCGCGGGCAAGACGACGATCCTCAAGACCATCTCCGGCGTGCTCGACCCGCTCAAGGGCTCGATCGAG
>JABMNB010000122.1 GCA_013205335.1 Rhodospirillales bacterium | reverse complement strand
GTCATCGGCTCCTGGAAGATGATCGCGATCTCCTTGGCGCGGATCAAGTTCATTTCCGAGGCTTCGAGCGGGATCAGGTCCCTGCCCTTCCACAGGATCTCGCCGGCCTCGAAGCGGCCGGGCGGCATGTCGATCAGCTTCAGCACCGAGCGGGCGGTCACGGTCTTGCCGCAGCCCGACTCGCCCACCACACCCAAGGTTTCGCCACTGTCGATGTGCAGGTCGACCCCGTCGACGGCGCGCACCATGCCGTCCTCGGTCTTGAACCAGGTCTTGAGTCCGCGAATATCCAGCAGAGGTTCGGCCACGCTACACCAGGTCTAGAGGACACGCCGCGGATCGAGCGCGTCGCGCAGTCCGTCGCCGATGAAGTTGATGGCCAGCACGGTGATGAAGATCAGCGAGCCGGGGAACAGCGCCCAATGCGGCGCAATGTCGAGATAGTCCTTGGCGTCGCGCAGCACGCTCCCCCAGGTCGGCACGTCGGACGGGAAGCCGAGGCCGAGGAACGACAGCGTCGACTCCGCGATGATGGCGGCGGCGATGTCGATGGTCGCCACCACGATCACCGGGCCCAGCGCGTTGGGCAGGATGTGCTGCGTCACCTGGCGCAGCCGCGAGGCGCCCAGCGCCCGGGCCGCCTCGACGAACTCCTTCTCGCGCAAGGACAGGAACTGCGCGCGCACCAGGCGCGCCGCCGACATCCAGCGCGTCCCGCCGATGACGGCCACGATCAGCACGAAGGCGCCGCCCTCGACACCCAGCACGCCCTTCACCGGCTCGCGGAACAGGTAGATGACCAGCAGCAGCAGCGGCAGCTGCGGCAGCGACAGGAAGAGGTCGGTGACCCACATCAGCGCCGCATCGACCCGGCCGCTCGCCATGCCGGCAACGGAACCGACCAGCAGGCCGAAGAAGATGGCGACGACCATCGCCGCGACGCCGACCGCGATCGAGATGCGGCCGCCATAGATCAGGCGCGCCAGCAGGTCCTGGCCGAGATCATCGGTGCCCAGGGGATGGCTCCACGAGGGCCCCTGCAGCTTGGCAGCAAAGTCGATCTCGTTGATCGGCACGCGCCAGATGAACGGCCCGAACAGCACGGCGAACAGGATCACGGCGAGCGCGATGGCCGAGAACAGCGCCATCTTGTGTCGACGGAAACGCCGCCAGGCTTCCTGCCAGGGCGAAAACTGCTGCCGCTTGGCCGCGGGCGTGGTCCCCGCCGTTGCGGGTGACTCAGCGGTAAGCGATGCGGGGGTCGAGCCAGCCATAAAGGATATCTGCAATGAGGTTGAAGATGACGACCAGGCAGGCCGAGACGAAGGTGACGCCCATGACGACGGGTGTGTCGTTGGAGAGCATCGAGGTGATCAGCAGAGAGCCGATGCCGGGCACGCGGAATATCTGCTCGGTGACGACGGCGCCGCTGAAGACGATGGGCATTTGCAGCGCGACCAGCGTCACCACCGGAATCAGCGCGTTGCGCACCACGTGCCGGGTGATGACCTTGCGCTCGCCGATGCCCTTCGACCGCGCCGTGGTGACATAGTCGAGGCGGATCACGTCGAGCACCGAGGAGCGCACGAATCGCACCAGCGCCGCACCCTGGAAGAGACCGAGCACCATCACCGGCATGATCGACTGCTTGATGTGCTCCCAATAAAACTGCCAGCCGGTCGCACTGATGTCCGCGCGATAGACGAAGGGCAGCCAGTCCAGCTGGATCGAGAAGACCAGGATCAGCACCAGACCGGTGAAGAAGGTCGGGAGCGAGAAGCCGATGAAGGCGAAGGTGTTGGCGATCTGGTCGAACAGGGAATAGGGCCGTGTCGCGGCCAGCACGCCGACCGGAATGGCGACCGCGATGGCCAGAATCTGCGAGGCGCCGATGACGACCAGCGTCACTGGCAGACGCTGCATGATCAACGTGCTCACGTCCATGCGGCTGACGAAAGAGAAGCCCCAGTCGCCCTGCATCAGGGCGGTGAGCCAGTGCCAGTAGCGCATCCAGACCGGGTCATCGAGCCCGAACTTGGCACGCAACGCCGCGCGCACCTCCGGCGGGACCGCCGGGTTGGTCGCGAGTTCGTCGAAGGGGTCTCCCGGCGCCAGGGCCAGGAGGCTGAAAAGCACGACGCTGATCCCGAGCAGACTCGGGATCATGATCAGGAGCTTCCGGATTACGTACTGCCTGCTCACGCGATGGACCTGCGAAAAGAAAGCCCTCCCCGCGCGAGGCGGAGAGGGCGTTGCGGACTTAGGCGTCCTTGAACCAGTCGCTGAGGTCCCAGGTGTTGTTGTCCCAGCCGCTGATGGTGCAGTTGAGCTTCACGGTCCGCGCCGCGACACCTGGGCGCTGCACGATGCCGATCACGACCTGGTTCTGGATGGCGAGGTCGTTCAACTTGATGAACGAGGCGACGCGCTTGACCGGATCGAGTTCCGCCTCGGTCTCGCGATAGAGCTTGTCGGCCTCGGGGCTCTGCCAGCGCGTGATGTTGCGGCCCTGCCACTTGTTTTCCTTGGTCGCGGCTTCCCACGAGACGAACTGCAGCATGTGCGTGCCCGGATCGGGCTGGCCCATGGTGGTCGTGTACATCTCGAGGTCGCAATAGAACTTCGTGTACGTGTCCGGGTTGGCCACGTCCGACGAGAAGAAAACCGAGGCCGTCACCGATTTCAGCTCGATGTCGATGCCGGCCTTCTGGGCCGCCTGCTTGATGATGGCCTGCGTCTTCTGGCGCGGCTGGTTGATCGAGGTCTGGTAGACGAACTTGAGCTTCTTTCCGTCCTTGGCCCGGATGCCGTCCGCGCCCTTCTTCCAGCCGGCCTTCTCGAGGATGTCGTTGGCCTTGTCGACGTTGAACTCGATCGGATTGTTCTTGGACTCGAAGCGCGCCGGACCGTACAGGAAGTTGCGTGTCGCCGGCCCGGTGCGGCCGTAGATGTGGTCCTGGATCGACTTGTTGTCGACCAGCAGCGCCATTGCCTTGCGCACCTCGGGATCGCTCAGCGTCGGGTGCTTGGTCTTCAGGCTCGCCCGCTCGCCGTCGACCTCGGTCCACGGATCGGTCGTGTTCATGAGCAGGAACTCGATGCTGCCGCCCGGCGTGACCGAGACGTTGCCCTTGCCGCCCTTCTCGAGGCGCGAAAGGATTTCGTCCTCGACCTGCAGGTTCCAGGCGAAGTCGAACTCGCCAGTCTGCAGCACCGCACGCGCCGCCGAGACGGCGTCGCCGCCGCCCTTCAATTCGACCGTGTCGAAATACGGCTTGTTGGCCTGGTGGTAATTCGGGTTCATGACGCCCGTCACCAGATCGCCCGGCTTGAAGTCCTTGAACATGTAGGGGCCGGTACCGACCGGCTTGAGGTTGGTGGGTGCGTCGCGCGACTTGGCGCCGATATAGTCGGCGAAGAGGTGCTTCGGGATCAGCATGCCGCGCGTTCCGACGAAGGCGTCGGCCCAGAACGGCGTCGGCTTCTTGAACTTCACCGTCACCGTGTACTGGTCGACCTTCGCTACCATGACGTCCTGGTAGGACGCGATCGTATAGGCGGCCGTAGCCGGGTCCTTGGCATATTCCCAGTTGAACACGACGTCGTCGGCCGTGAACGGCTTGCCGTCGTGCCAGGTGACGCCCTGCTTCAGCTTCCACGTCACCGTCAGGCCGTCGGCGGAAAGACCGCCATTCTCCTTGGTCGGGATCTCGGCCGCCAGCTTGGGCTTGAGGTTGCCGTCCGGATCCCATGCCGCCAGCGGCTCGTAGAACAGGCGCGAACCATCCTGGTCCTTGGTGCCGACCGCGAAATGCGGGTTGAGCAGGGTCGGGCCCTGCCACCAAAGCAGCTTGAGGGGGCCGCCACCGCCCCGCTTCGTCGGCTTGTAGGTCGAGGGGCTCTGCGCCATCGCCACGCCCGACGACAGGAGTATCTGGCTCGCCGCCGGCGCGCCAATGCCCACGGCCATCATCGCCTGCACGAAACCACGTCGCGACAGCTTGCCGGCCTTCACCTTGCCGATGAGGCCACGCAGATCACGTTCCTTCATGTCATCACTCCCAAAATCCAAGGCCTTCCCTATGCCGCTCTCGCTATGCTGCAAGATGCGTGCAATCCTTGATCGTTACAGGCTGTAACGTTGCCGTCAATGACAGCACCAGCGGTTCGGGGGAGACAAACATGGCATGGATCAGCTTATTGCTGGCGGGAATTTGCGAAATCGGCTGGCCGGTTGGCCTCAAGCTCGGCTGGACCGACGAAGGCGTTCGGCCGGGGTGGCTGCTCTTTGCCGCAGTTGCCATCCTGGTGAGCGGGGCGCTGCTTATGTGGGCACAGCGCACCATCCCCATGGGCACGGCCTACGCAATCTGGACCGGCATCGGCGCGGTCGGCGCCTTTACGGTCGGCATCCTGGCCTTCGGCGACACCGTCTCGACGATCCGCATCGTGTCGATCGGCCTCATCGTGGCCGGCATCGTCGGCCTCAAGCTCGCCTGAGGAGGCCCGTCATGAGTTCAGCCATGAGAATGAAGGACAAAGTGGCCCTGGTGACCGGCGCGGCGAGCGGCATGGGCGCGGCGACCGCCCGCCTGTTTGCCCGCGAGGGCGCCAGGGCCGTGGTGATCGCCGATATGCTCGACAAGGAGGGTGAAGCCGTCGCGGCCGAGATCGCCCAGGCGGGCGGCACGGCGACCTATGTGCATCTCGACGTCACAAAGGAGGACGAGTGGAAGGCCGCCGTCGATCTGACGGTGGCGACCCATGGCGGGCTCAACGTGCTGGTCAACAATGCCGGCATCTCGGGCTCCGCGGCCGAGGACCTCTACGACACGGCGCTGTGGCACAGGCTGATGGACATCAACTCGACCGGCGTCTTCCTCGGCATGAAGTACGGCATCGCCGCCATTCGCAAGACCGGAGGTCCGGGCTCCGTGATCAACCTGTCCTCGATCTCGGGTATCGTCGGCCAAGCCTACATCCATGTCGGCTACAACGCCTCCAAGGGCGCGGTCCGTTTGATCACCAAGGCCGCCGCCGCGCAACACGGCAAGGAAGGCATCAGGGTCAACTCGGTGCATCCGGGCCTCATGCCGCCGATGCGTACCTCCGGCCGCACCGCCGATCCGGTGCAGCGCGCCAAGACGCTGAAGGGCGTGCCGCTCGGCCGCGCTGGCGAGGTCGACGAGGTGGCCAACGCCATTCTCTTTCTGGCGTCGGACGAATCCTCCTACGTCACCGGCGCCGAACTGGTGGTCGACGGCGGCTGGACCGCAGTCTGACATGTCGGAGGACCGCCCGCCCGTCGCGCCAACCACGGTCGGGCCCTGGAAGGTGCTGGAGTCGAAGTACAATTATCGTGATCGCTGGCTGGCCCTGCGCTCCGACACGGTCGAGTTGCCCAACGGCCGCGTCCTCACCCCTTTCCATGTCATCGAGCAGCCCGACTGGGTCAGCGCCATCGCCATCACCCACGACGGCAATATCGTGCTGGTCGAGGAATATCGTCACGGCGCTCGGCAGGCCGTGGTCGAACTGCCGAGCGGCATCCACGAGGGGCCGGGCGAGCCGATCGACCAGATGAAGCGCGAACTGCTGGAGGAGACCGGCTTTGCCGGCGACGAATGGCATCCGCTCGGCGCCTTCTTCGCCAACGCCCCGCGGCTCAACAACCGCGTGCACTGCTTCGTGGCCCTCGATGTCCGCAAGGTGGCCGAGCCCCGACTGGACGACGGCGAGGTCATCGTGACGCACGAGGTGCCGTTCGCCACCTTCCTCGAGGAACTGCGAGCCGGAAGCCGCACCTTCCACGGCTTCCAGGTCGGCGTAATGTGGCTGCTGCACACATACGCGCGCAAGACCCGCGACAAGCGCCTCGCAGCGTTGCTGGTTTGAGAGCGGCTCGCTACCGCTTCAACTCGCGCAACCGGCCCGCGACCGCGCACACCATGAAGCCACCAATCAGCGAGATATGCTCCATGGCGACGCGGAAATGCGGGGTGCGCGCGGGCTCCTGCATTGTCCAGAACGGATGAGCGAGCAGGATGGCGATCACGAGGAACCCGCTCAGGACGCCGCAGCCCAGCCATAGCCAGCGATCGAGCAGGATCAGCAGCGAGCCAGTGAGCAATGTCACGATCAGCACGATGTTGAGGAAGTCCGCAGGATGGAGGCCGATGGAAGCAAGTTCGGCCGCACTGCCCTGGGAATTGGCGAGATGGCCGAGGCCGGCGCTCCAGAAGACGAAGGTCAGCACCAGCCTGGCCACGAACCAGCAGGCACCGCTGTCCAGGATCGCCGCGATGACGCGCGGCATGTCGTTCCGGCCTATAACCAGTCTTCCCCGAGAATCTATGGCGACGAATTCTATGGGTCCCGGAGCTTCCTGCCTAGCCGTCGGTGGCTCATCAGAGGCTCTGTCGCCCGCTCACCCCCAACGGTATTCCGCTCCAATTTCGCGGGCGTCGTCGGCAGCCCCGATGTCAGGCAAAAGACCCGCCCGCCGGGGCGTTTACCCGCAGGAAGGGCTCGACCTCGCGCAGCACGCCAGGCCGCAGGACCGCCACCGGGCGGGCCTGTTTCGCCTGCGGACCTCCCCCGCGATGCCTGGCACCCGACGCGCCAAACAGATCGGCCTGTCCGCCGGCCGCAGCCGCCCTCGATCTCGCGCCACAACACAGGGGCTTGGTTACAATGCCCGAGCCAGCCGGCCGCACCGCCTTAACGCCATTGGTTTCCAAAGCGGCGTAGCCCCTTTGGTCGCCGCCATGGCGGTGTTCATGAGCGGCGGATCGAGCGGTGCACCGTTCCGGCGCTCGCGGCGCTCGCGGCAATGTATTGCTTGACGCTCTGGCTGGTGCCGGCAGTCGTGGAAATTCACCGACTTCGAGCCCAGAGACAAGTCCGCCCATGCACAGCCGCATGAAGCAGTGGCACATGCGCCTGGGGTTGCGAGCAGCGTCAGGTCCTGGGTCAGATCGCGACCTACGCC
>JABMNB010000121.1 GCA_013205335.1 Rhodospirillales bacterium | reverse complement strand
GGGCGCTGCAGGGCGTTGGCGTCGACACCGCCGGTCAGCACCTTGCCGGAGCTCGGCACGACGGTGTTGTAGGCACGACCCAACCTCGTGATGGAATCCAGCAGGATCACCACGTCCTTCTTGTGCTCGACCAGGCGCTTGGCCTTCTCGATCACCATTTCCGCCACGGCGACATGGCGGCTGGCCGGTTCGTCGAAGGTCGAACTCACGACCTCGCCCTTCACCGTGCGCTGCATGTCGGTGACTTCCTCGGGGCGCTCGTCGACGAGCAGCACCATGAGGAAGACCTCGGGATTGTTGGCAGTGATGGCGTGCGCGATATTCTGCAGCAGCACCGTCTTGCCGGTGCGCGGCGGCGACACGATCAGCGCCCGCTGGCCCTTGCCGATCGGCGCGATCAGGTCGATCACGCGGGTCGAGATGTCGAGCTGCTGCTGCGGCGAGGAGCCCGCCTTCTTGGTCAGCGTGCCGGTGCGACGCGTGCCGACGCGGCCCGACGAGGTGGCGCGCGAGCCGCCTACCGCTTCCTCTGTGACAGCCGGCGCCATGACGGCGGCACCGCCCTCGATCTCGAGCTTCAGCTTCTCGTCCGGATAGAGCGGCGTCAGCGAATCGAAGTTGATGCGGTGACGCAGCGCGTCGGGATCGTCGAAGTTGATCTTGTTGATCTGTACCATGGCGAAATAGCGCTCGCCGTCCTTCGGCGCGCGGATCTCGCCTTCGACCGTGTCACCGGTGCGCAGGCCGAACTTACGAACCTGGGTGGGGCTGACATAGATGTCGTCCGCGCCGGGCAGGTAGTTGGCTTCCATCGAGCGCAGGTAGCCGAATCCATCGGGGATCACTTCGATGGTGCCGACACCGAAGATCGCCTGGTCGGCGGCGGCCAGCTTCTGGAGGATGGCGAACATCAGCTCCTGGCGGCGCATCATCGCCGCACCTTCGACGCCCTGCTCTTCGGCAAAGGCCAGGAGTTCGGGGGGCTTCTTCTTCTTGAGGTCTTGGAGATTCATGTGTCTTCAGTCTGTGGGAATGACGCACGCGCTTGCGGCGACCGGGACGGCCGAGGCTGGGAGAAAGCGCCATGTCGTACGGGAGGGGCCCCATCGAGTTGCCGCCGGGGAGGCGGCGCCAAGAGCCCTGAATGGCGCTAATATAAGCACCGTCCAGTCCCCTGTAAAGACGGCTCAGTAGCGCCTAGTCCCGACGGCTCGCCACGTGCTTGTCCACGGGACGGTGTTCGGTGCCGGCTCCGGGGGTCAGAAACATCAGCTGGCCGGCCTCTTTCACGATGGCGCGGTGCCAGATCCCGCGCGGAACGATGAAGGTCTGCCCGGGCTTCAGCAGCGCCCGTTGCTCGCCGCCTAGCGTGTCCAGCACCAGCTCGATCTCGCCCGACAGCAGGGTCAGGATCTCGTCGCCCGCCGGATGACGCTCCCAATGGCCCCAGTCCTTGCTCTGGCCGGTCGCTCCCATCAGGCGACCTTCATCGAGATCGGTCCGCTCCTGGATTGTGGCCCAGAAACGGTCGCCGCCCTCCATCGCCCGAGCGCTGTCGTCGGGCTTCAGGTGGATGTAGGTCCCGTCGAGCGTGAAGGCCCCCGCCATCACGTCTCCTCGGCCAGCATTTCGGCGTAGCGGAAGATCTCGGTGTGATCGGCACCCTTGCCCAGCTTGCCGTCGGCGGCCGTCCAGTAGGCCACGGCCTGCTGCAGGTGCGGCATGTTGAGCTTGAGGTGGGTGGCGACGTCGCCGGCGGTGCGCAGGTCCTTGGCCATCAGTGCCGTTGTGAACCCCGCAGAGAAGCTGCGCGACACCACGAACTGCCGGCCCTTGACCTCGGTGGCGTTGCTCTTGCCGGTCGAACTGTTGAACACGTCCACCATCGTGCCGGGATCGAGCCCGAAGGCCTCGCCCACCACCAGGGCTTCGCACATCGCGACGAGGCCGGCCGCGGAGAGATAATTGTTGAGCGCCTTCAGGGCATGGCCGGCACCGGCGGGCCCGCACAGGGTGATGGTCTTGCCCATGGCGGCGAAGACGGGACGCGCCCGCTCGAGGTCGGCGGCCGCGCCGCCCACCATGATGCTGAGCGAGCCGTCGATCGCGCGCTTCACGCCGCCCGACACCGGGGCGTCGAGCAGGGCCACGCCGCGGGCGGCAAGATCCTTCGCGAGCTTCTGGGTGTCGACCGGATTGGACGAACTCATGTCCATGACGACCGCCCCCGCCTCGAGCCCGTCGATCGCCGGATCGCGGCCCTCCAGCACAGCCTGCCGCACGATCTTGCCGTCGGGCAGCATGGTGATCAGCGCCGCGGCGCCCTGGGCCGCCGCCTTCGCCGACGCCGTGGCCAGCGCCGAGGGATGGGCGCCGACGAAGTCGGAGACCGCCTTCTGCGAGACGTCGAACACGCGCAACGTGAAGCCGGCTTCGACGAGGCGTTTCGCCATCGGACGGCCCATCATGCCGAGGCCGATGAAGGCGATGGTGGCGGGAGGCGCGAGCGTCGTCATGGTTGAACCCCTGCAGTGAGATCGTATTCATAGAGCGGCAGCAGCCGCCCGGGAATGGCGTCGGACGGCGCGTTTCGCAGGAAGCGCGCGCCCATGCGCTCGTAGAATCGGGCCGCATTCACGTCGGCAAGAATGGTCATGCGCCGGTATCCGAGTTTTCGCGCCAAGGCCGCAGCGGCCTCGAACAGCTTCCGTCCCGTCCCGCCGCCCATGGCCGCAGGCTCGACGAACATCAACGCAAGCTCGGCATCGTCACCGTCGCGGCCGATACTGACGGTGCCGACCGTCTGGCCCGCTTCGTCCATTGCCACCAGCACGCGACCCTCGGAGATGCCCTCTTCCTTGACCGTGAGCGAGGGCCCGCAGCGCCGCATGAACTCCGCGTCATAACCCCAATGTGCCTTCGAGCGCAGGCAGAGCGCGGTGAGGCCTGCCGCCTCACCGCCTCGAGCCGGTCGGATGACGATCACATCAGACGCCGCGGTCCTTGAAGACGTCGCGGGCGGTCTTGAAGGCGTCGAGGCTCGCGGGGATGCCGCAATAGATCGCGACCTGCAGGAAGATCTCCTTGATCTCGTCCTTGGTCAGACCGTTGTTCAGCGCGCCGTTGATGTGGAGCTTGAGCTCCGGCCCGCGATTGAGCGCCGCCAGCATCGCGAGGTTCAACATCGAGCGGGATTTCTTCGAGAGGCCCGGCCGCGTCCAGGCATAGCCCCAGCAATACTCGGTGGTGATGTCCTGGAAGGCCATCATGAACTCGTCGTTGGCGGCGCCGGCCAGCGAGTTGTCGACATAGGCCGCGCCCAGCACGGCTTTGCGCATCTTCATGCCCTCATCGTAGAGCTTCTTGTTGCGCGGGGCGGGTTTGGCTTTCTTCGCCTTTGTAACGGCAGTCTTCCTGGCCATGTCTTGCTCCTCCGGATTAAAACCGGGGAGGTGTATATCAGATCGCCGCTTGCCCGGCGTGGGGCAGCGCCGCCGAGACGTCGAGTCCCTTGGAGCGGGCCTGTTGGCAGAGATCCTCGATGGTGACGTTGTCGAGTTGCGCCATCATCTCCTCGCGCAGCTTCTCCCAAAGCGGCCATACGACCTCGTGGGCGAGCGGCGAGCCGATCGAGGGATCGCTGGGTTCGCTCTCGACCTCGAGGTTGCGCACCACCCTCACGACCTCGCCCAGGGTGATGCTGGTCCTGTCCCGGCCCAGCCGATAGCCGCCGCGGGGCCCGCGCTTGCCGGACAGGATGCCGGCCCGCACCAGATGCTGCAGCACCTGCTCCAGATATCGCTTTGGAATGCGCTGACGCTCGGTGATGTCACCGCTGCGCACCGGGTGATCCCCGACATGGAACGCCACGTCGAGAACCGCCTCGATCGCGAACATCGTCTTCTTGCTGAGGCGAGGCATCCCGTTTTCTCGTCCCTCTCAGGCTCTCGTGGTCGAGCCGGCCGCGACTCCTGTCGAACCGAAGCCGCCCGCACCACGCGCCGTTTCGTCGAGGGTAGAGACCTCTCGCCAGACGGCGCGGGCATGACGCGCTATGACAATCTGTGCAATTCGCATGCCGCGCTCGATGCGGAACGGCTCCTTGCCGAGGTTGATCAGGATGACGCCGATCTCGCCGCGATAGTCGGCATCGATGGTGCCGGGGGCGTTGGCGACCGTCACACCATGCTTGGCGGCCAGACCGGAGCGCGGCCGGACCTGGGCCTCGAAGCCCACCGGCAGGGCGATCGATATGCCGGTCGGCACGATCCGGCGTTCCAGTGTTCCCAGTTCGATGTCCTCGTCGACGGCAGCCAGAAGGTCGGCGCCGGCGGCGGCGGCCGTCGCATAGTCGGGAAGCTGCAGCCCATGGCCGTGCGGCAGCCGCACGATTTCAATTTCGATACTTTCGACGCCCTTCATCGGCCCCCCGATTATTCCTATATGCCCCGCGGCCTGCTCTTTGTGTCCGCCGGGTCCGACAATCATTCTGCCGCCTGTGCCTTGCCTGCCTGCGCGAGATGCAGCGAGATTCGGCCGGCGAGACGCATGGCGACATCGCCCTTGCCGAGCGGCGGCCAATCCTCGACGCCCTGGGCACTGATCAGGTGCACCGTATTGCGCTCGCCGCCGAACGTGCCGGTGGCCGGCGACACATCGTTGGCCACGATCCAGTCGCAGCCCTTGCGGGCGCGCTTGTCGATCGCATTGGCCACCACGTTCTCGGTCTCGGCGGCAAAGCCCACCACCAGCGCCGGCCGCCTGGGACCCGGCCGGGAGAGCGTCGCCAGAATGTCGGGATTGGGCGCCAGTTCGAGTGCCGGCGGCGGAGCGCCTGCCTGCTTCTTGATCTTGCCGGTGGCCGGCTTGGCGGCCTTCCAGTCGGCGACCGCGGCAGCGCAGACGACGATGTCGAGCGCGCCGGCATCGAGGCCACCCGCATCGAGACAGGCCGCGAGCATTTGGTCGGCCGATTCCACGCGCACGACCTTAAGCCCCTGCGGATCGGGCACGGCAACCGGCCCGCTGACCAGGGTCACGTCGGCACCGAGCTGCGCCAGCGCCGCGGCGATGGCATGGCCCTGCTTGCCCGAGGACTGGTTGGAGATGAAGCGCACCGGATCGAGCGCCTCGCGCGTCGGACCCGAGGTCACCAGCGCGCGCTTGCCGGCGAGAGGCTGGTCGCGCACCAGCATGGCTTCGACCGCCGCGACGATCTCGAGCGGCTCCGACATCCGGCCGGGCCCGTGCTCGTTGCAGGCCATGGCGCCGTCGTTGGGGCCGACGAAGGTGACGCCGCGCTGCCTCAGCGTCTCGACATTGGCCGCGGTCGCGGCATGGGTCCACATGCGCACGTTCATCGCAGGTGCGGCGAGCACCGGCTTGTCGGTGGCGAGCAGCACGGTGGTGGCGAGATCGTCGGCCAGGCCGCCCGCCATCCGCGCCAGCATGTTGGCGGTGGCCGGCGCCACGAGAAGCAGGTCGGCGTCGCGCGAGAGCTGGATGTGACCCATCTCGCTCTCGTCGGTCAGCGAGAACATGTCGCTGTAGACGCGATCTTCGGAGAGGGCCTGCAGCGAGAGGGGCGTGACGAATTTGGCGCCGGCTTCGGTGAGCACGCAGCGCACCGAGGCGCCGCGTTCACGCAGGCGCCGGATCAACTCCAGCGACTTGAAGGCGGCGATTCCGCCCGCGACGATCAGCAGGATGCGCTTGTCGTGCAACATGGACCTCAGCCTATCACAAGAGCCGGGTGGCGACAGTATAGAGGCCGGTGAGCAGCAGCGCCCAGAACACGGCCTGCCGGAACTGCTCGACGGACAGGCGCGAGCGAATCTGCTGGCCGAGCCACATGCCGCCCAGGGCCGGCAGGACGGCGGCACCCGAGACGAGGGCCCGCGGCCCGTCGAGTATGCCGAAGAACAGCAGCGAGGCCGTCAGGGTCAGCGAGGTGACGCACAGCACCACCCCGAGGGTCTGGACGAGTTCGACCGGCTTGATGTCGAGCCCCTGCAGGTAGGGCATCAGCGGGATGATCGGCACGCCGACCAGGCCCGCCACAAAGCCCGAAACGACGCCGATGACAGGCGCCAGCGGCTTCTCGAGATCGGCATGGATGGTGAGCCTGATGCGCAGCAGGCCGAGCGTGCTGTAGACGATCAGCACGATCCCCAGCACCAGGAATGCCCAACCCGGGCTCTTCTGGCCGACCAGCCACACCGTGAGATAGAGCACCACCGTGAGCGGCAGCATCAGCGGCCACTGGCGGCGCACGATATGCCAGAAATGGCCGCCGACGGCGCCCTGCCAGACGTTGGTGACGATGGTCGGCAGGGCGATCAGCGCGATCGCTTCCGACAGCGGCAGGAAGAGCGACATCAACGCGATGGAGATGGCCGGGAGGCCGAGTCCCACCAGGCCCTTGACGGTGCCCGCGAGCAGGAAGATCGCGAGGCCGACGACGATCTGATCGGTCGTCACGGAGTCAGTGCCACCAGGCGGCGATGGCGGCCACCAGGGCCAGTACGGCAACGGCCTCGGCGAATCGGGGACGCCACAGGCGGCCGGTCGACGGCGGCTGCAGCGCGTCGCGCTCGGCCTTGCGCCGCTCGCGCTCGGCCACGAGGTGCAGGCTGTCGATCAGGCGCGGCAGGCGACGCAGGCCCTGGGCAAGGTCGCCGGCGGCGCGCCCGACGGTGGCGCGCGGGCCGAAATGGGTGACCATCCAGTCCTCGATCAGCGGCCGCGCCAGCTCCCAGATGTTGACGTCGGGATTGAGCTTGGTGCCCATGCCCTCGGCCATCAGCATGGTCTTCTGCAGCAGCAGCAGCTGCGGCTGCGCGCTCATCTGGAACTGCTCCGTGACCCTCAGCATCTGCGCCAGCAGGCGGGCGATCGAGATCTGGTGGCTGGGTTTGCCGAAGATCGGCTCGCCGATCGAGCGGCAGGCCTGCGCAAAGGTTTCGAGCGACTGGTCGAGCGGCACGTAGCCGGCGCGGAACTGGACCTCGGCGACGGCGCGATAGTCGCGCCGCAGGAAGGCGACCAGCAGCTCTGCGAGATAGCCACGCGTGTCCTCGTCGACCCGCCCCATGATGCCGAAGTCGACAGGCACGATGGTGCCCTCGCGATCGACGAACGCGTTGCCGCCATGCATGTCGGCATGAAAAAAGCCGTCGCGGAATACCTGATAGAAGAAGGCCTCGGCGCACTTCCTCATGATCTCGTGCGGGTCGTGGCCGGCGGCGATGATGGCGTCGCGATCGCCGATCGGGATGCCGTCGACCCGCTCCTGCGTCATCACGCGTTCGGCAGTGCGATCCCAGTCGATCCTGGGTGCGCGATAGTTCGGATCGTCGGCGAAGTTCTCGCCCAGCTCCTCGGCGGCCGCGGCCTCCATGCGGAGGTCCATCTCGACCCGCACCACGTCGGCGAAGGCGCGCACCGACTCGACCGGTTTCAGGCGGCGGAAGCGCGGCTGCGTGCGCTCGACCAGCTCGGCCACCCAGTAGAAGAGATCGAGGTCCCGCTCGAATGCCTTCGCGATGCCGGGCCGCAGCACTTTCACGGCGACGTCGCGACCGT
>JABMNB010000120.1 GCA_013205335.1 Rhodospirillales bacterium | reverse complement strand
CGTCATCCTGGCGAACCGCGAGTATCGCGTGCTCAAGCACAATATCGACGCCTATCGCCAGCGCTTCGACGTGAAGTCGAACAAGCCCTACATGCATATGGACCTGACCGGCCCGACCATGGGCTTCGTCGACCTGGCCAAAGGCATGGGCGTCGCCGGCACCTACCTCGCCAAGGCCGACGACATCAAGGCCGCCGTCGAGGCCGCCTTCAAGTCCGGCAAGCCGCACCTGATCGAGATCGAAATAGAAGGGAAGCGGTAAGGAGCTGGGGGCGCGCCACTCCGGTGGCGCGTCTTCTTGCTCAATGATCGCGCCACCGGAGTGGCGCGATCCCCAGCGACTTTATTTCTGGAACGCCCGCACCTTCGCTTGGTGCGCACGCGCAGCGCCGGTCAGCATCGGCAGGTCGTTGCCGGACAGCACGAACTTCATGCCCTTGTCGGTGTAGAGCTTGAGCAGCTCCTCGGTATAGGCGCCACCCATGCCGGGCCACTTGCCGTGCTTCGTGCAGGCGGCGATGACCTTGTCGACGGCGGCCTGGACCTTCGGGTTGCCGGTGTCGCCGGGGATGCCCATTTCCATCGATAGATCGCTGGAGCCGACCAGCAGGCAATCGATGCCCGGCACCGCCGCGATCGCCTCGGCGTTCTCGACCGCCTTGGGCGTCTCGATCATCACCACGATCAGCGTGTTTTCGTCCGACTTCGTCGTCATTTCACCGAGCGGCATCGGCTCGTAGTCGAACTGTGCCTGGCCGCCGCCCACCGACCGATGGCCGCGTGGCGGATAGCGCAGCTTGTCGGCGATCTCCTTCGCCTCCTCCGCCGTATCGACATGCGGGATTACGATCCCCAGGGCGCCGCCGTCGAGCACCCGCGTCGCCATGGTGAGCTCGCCATACGGTACGCGCACGATCGGCGCGATGCCGGAATCCTGGGCGGCGATGGCGATCTCGCAGGCCGTCTCGATCGACATCGATCCATGTTCGAGGTCGATGAACAGCCAGTCGAAGCCTGCCGCCTTCATGACCTTGACGATGTCGACGTTGCGGACCAGCCGGATGCCGATGCCGATCGACAGTTCGTTCTTCTTCAGGCGTGCCTTGGCGGCATTGACTGCGAACGCCATCGTTTCCTCCGTGGTTTCGTTGTCTTGTCGGGGTTAAGCTATTCGCCATGAACTTTCATGTCGAACGAATCGACCATGTCGTGCTGCGCGTGCGCGATCTCGCCGGCATGGTGCGTTTCTACGAACAGGCGTTGGGTTTCCGGGAGGAGCGTCGCATCGAGCGGCTGGGCCTCGTGCAGATGCGGGCCGGTGCCTCGATGCTCGACTTGATGGCAAGCGAGACGCCGGCCGCAGCGCCGAACATGGATCATCTCTGCTTTCGCGTGGAGCCATTCGATCGTGACGCCATCGTCATGCGGCTCGCGCCGTTCGGAATATCGGTCGGCGAAACGGTCGCGCGTTACGGTGCGGAAGGCAACGGTCCGTCGGTCTACTTCCACGACCCGGAAGGAAATCAGATAGAACTCAAGGGTCCGGCGCTTTAGCGCTTGGCCGATACACATGATGTGCTAGCTTGCGCGGCAACGGGGAAGAACAAAAACGCTAACGAGCGTGAGTCTGGGAGGAAGAAAATGAGAATTCGCTTGGCATTCATTGCGGGCGGCCTGGCGGCCGCCGTGGTCATAGCGGCTCCTGCCTTTGCGCAGAAGCAGGGCGGGACACTGCGCGTGTCCCATCGTGACAATCCGCCGAGTGCCTCGGTGCACGAGGAAGCGACGATCTCGGTGAACATGCCGTTCATGTCGGTCTTCAACAATCTGGTGATGTTCGATCCGAAGGAGAAGATCAACAGTCCCGACAAGATCGTGCCCGAGCTGGCCGAGAGCTGGTCGTGGAACGCCGACAAGACGAAGCTCACCTTCAAGCTGCGCAGCGGCGTGAAGTGGCATGACGGCAAGCCCTTCTCGTCCAAGGACGTGAAGTGCACGTGGGACGCCCTGAGCGGGATTGACGAAAAGCAGCAGATTATCCGCAAGAATCCGCGCAAGGTCTGGTACAAGAACGTGAAGGAGATCACGACCAACGGCGACAACGAGGTGACCTTCACCCTCGCGCGCGAACAGCCGTCGTTCCTGTCGATGCTGGCGGCCGGCTACTCGCCGGTCTATCCGTGTCACGTCGACTCGCGCACGATGCGCTCCAAGCCGATCGGCACCGGTCCGTTCAAGGTCACGGACTTCAAGCGCAACGAGGCGATCAAGCTGGTGCGCAATCCCGACTACTGGAAGAAGGGACGGCCCTACCTCGACGCCATCGAGTTCAAGATCGTGCCGAACCGCAGCACCCGCGTGCTGGGCTTCGTCGCCGGCGAGTTCGATCTCACCTTCGATTCCGACATCACCTTCCCGTTGCTCAAGGACGTGAAGGGCCAGAAGGCGGACGCCATCTGCGAGGCGCGGCCGACCAACGTCCACACCAACCTGCTGATCAACCGCGACGCGCCGCCGTTCGACAATCCCAAGCTTCGCGAGGCGCTCGTCTACTCGCTCGACCGCCAGCCGTTCAGCGACATCCTGAGCCAGGGCAACGACCTGCGCGGCGCGACCATGCTGCCGCCGCCGGCTGGCGTCTGGGGCATGACGCAAGACGAACTGCAGAAGCTTCCCGGCTTTGGGCCGGACATCGGGAAGAACCGCGAGATCGCGCGCGGCATCATGAAGGAACTGGGCTACGGCCCCGACAAGCCGCTCAAGATCAAGGTGGCGACGCGTAACATCGCCATCTATCGGGATCCGGCCGTCATCCTCATCGACCAGCTGAAGCAGATCTACATCGAGGCGGAGCTGGAGCCGATCGACACCACGATCTGGTACAACAAGATCCAGCAGAAGAACTATCAGGTCGGCCTCAACCTGACCGGCGCCGGCCTCGACGATCCGGACGGCGTGTTCTACGAGAACTTCTACAGCACGTCGGATCGCAACTACACGGCCTACAAGAATCCCGAGATCGACAAGATGATCGACGAGCAGTCCGCCATGACCGACGTGAACAAGCGCAAGGCCATGGTGACGAAAATCGAACAGGCGCTGCTCAAGGACGGGGCGCGCCCGCCGATCTCGCATAGCGTCTCGAACACCTGCTGGGCGCCGGCCGTGAAGAACCTCGTCCTGCAGCACAACAGCATCTACAACGGCTGGCGTCTCGAAGACGTCTGGCTCGACCGCTAGCCTTCTCACTCTGCCGCCGCTGAGGGAAACTCGATGGGATCATATCTGATCCGCCGCTTTCTGCTGATGGCGCTGACGCTCTTCGGAATGTCGGTGCTCATCTTCGTGATGCTGCGGCTCGTGCCGGGCAACGTCGCCGACATCCTCGTCGATTCGGCCGGCATTGCCGATCCCAAGGAAAAGGCCAAGATCGCCAAAGAGCTTGGCCTCGACCGGCCGATCCACGAGCAGTACGTGAGCTGGATCGGCGGCCTGGCTCGGGGCGACCTGGGCTTCGCTTACATTTCCGAACGTCCGGCGATCGAGGAGATCGCTCCGCGAATCCCGATCAGCGCCAAGCTTGCGGGGCTGGCGCTGTTCTTCTCGGTGATCATGGGGGTGCCGCTGGGCGTCATCAGTGCCGTGAGACAGAACACCGCCTTGGATTATTCTCTCAGACTCGTAAGTCTCAGCGGACTGTCGTTACCGTCCTTCTGGCTGGGACTGCTGATCCTGATGGCGTCCGTCCAGTGGTTCGGCATGATCCCGATCTGGACCAACGAACCGCGAAGTATCCTTGAAGAGTTGATGCTGCTCAGCATCCCCGCTGCAGCGGTGGGCTTCCGCAGCTCGGCTCTGATCATGCGCCTCACGCGCTCCTCCATGCTGGAGGTGCTGCGCCAAGACTATATCCGAACGGCCCGATCCAAGGGCGCCTCGCAGACGACGGTCAACTACGTGCACGCGTTGCGCAACGCGCTGCTGCCGGTGGTGACGATCATCGGCATCGAGGCGGCCTTCCTGGTGGGCGGCCTGATCGTCACCGAGACGGTGTTCAACATTCCGGGCGTCGCCCGGTTCCTCGTCGAGGCCATCCTGTGGCGTGACTATCCGATCGTGCAGAACCTCGTGATGCTGATCGCCTTCGTCGTGGTGATGGTCAATTTCCTGGTCGACATGGCCTATATGGCACTCGACCCCCGCATCAAGTTTGCGGACTGAGGGCGGCATGGCAGTCATCAATCACGAAGCCGAACTCGCCCGTGCGGGCGCCAACGTCTCGACGTTTGGCGGGCAGATGCGCTTCATGGCGCGCCGCTACCCACTGGGAGCGGTCGGCGCCATCATCGTCCTGGTGTTCATCCTCACGGCCCTGTTCGCGAACTACATCGCGCCGTATGATCCCACCGCCACCAACGCCAAGGCATCCCTGGCTCGGCCCGGGTCGACTTATTTCCTGGGCGCCGACTTCATGGGCCGAGACATGTTCAGCCGTATCGTCCACGGCGCGCGCATCTCGTTGGCCGTTGGCGCCGGCGCCACCCTGCTGGGCGGCATCCTTGGCGTCTCGATCGGCCTGATGTCGGGCTATCTCGGCGGCACGTTCGATCTCGCCACGCAACGCCTCATGGACATCATGCAATCGCTGCCGCTCCTGGTCATGGCGCTGGTCATGGCGGCGTCTCTGGGTCCGTCGCTCGAGAACACGATCATCGCCATCGCCATCCCGTTGGTGCCGAGCGTCGCGCGCGTCGTGCGATCCAGTACCCTCTCGCTGCGCGAACAACCCTTCGTCGAGGCCGCGCGTGCTGTCGGTATGGGCGAGGTGCGCATCGCCGTGCGCCACGTCCTGCCCAACACGCTCGCGCCGCTGATCGTCCTTGGTACGGCGCAGCTCGGTTCGGCCATCCTGACCGAAGCATCACTGTCGTTCCTCGGCCTCGGCATCCCGGAGCCCTATCCGTCCTGGGGCCGCATGCTGTCGGAGTCGGCAGCGGAATATGTGCGTACCGCGCCGTGGCTGGTGATTTTCCCCGGTGTCGCCATCAGCCTCACCGTGTTCGGCACCAATCTGTTGGGCGACGCGCTGCGCGACATCCTCGACCCCCGTCAACGTACGTGAGTTCAGAGACCATGAGCGCGCTCCTCGAGGTCGAAAACCTCGGCACCTGGTTCTATACACGGCAAGGCATCGTCAAGGCGGTCGACGGCGTCGATTTCAAGGTCGCGTCCGGCGAGACCCTGGCGATCGTCGGCGAGTCGGGCTGCGGCAAGAGCATGACGGCGCTTTCGCTGTTGCGCCTGATCCCCGATCCGCCCGGCCGCATCGTTTCGGGCTCCATCAAGCTCGGCGGCCGCGATCTGATGAAGATCACCGAGGACGAGATGCGCCGCGTCCGCGGCAACGAAATCTCGATGATCTTCCAGGAGCCGATGACGTCGCTGAACCCGGTGATGACCATCGGCAAGCAGATATCCGAGGCGCTGATCCTGCACCGCGACATGGACCGCACGCAGGCGATGAAGCGGGCGATCGAGATGCTGGACCTGGTCCGCATCCCGGCGGCGATCCAGCGTGCCAAGGAATATCCGCATCAGCTGTCCGGCGGCATGCGCCAGCGTGCGATGATCGCCATGGCGCTGGCCTGCAACCCCAAGGTCCTGATCGCCGACGAGCCGACCACCGCTCTCGACGTCACCATCCAGGCGCAGATCCTGGAACTGATCGTCGAATTGCAGCGCGAGTTCAAGGCGGCGGTGCTCCTGATCACCCACGATCTCGGTGTCGTGGCCGAGACGGCGCACCGGGTCATCGTCATGTACGCCGGCCGAAAGGTCGAGGAGGCGGAGGTGGGCGAGCTGTTTGCCCGTCCCCTGCATCCCTACACGGTGGGCCTGCTGGCCTCCATTCCGCGTCTAGACCTTATGCGCGGCCAGGCCGAACGCACGCAGGGGCGGCTGCAGGAAATTCCAGGCATCGTGCCAGCGCTTTTCGACCTGCCGCCCGGCTGCGCCTTCGCGCCGCGCTGCAACAGGGCCGACGATCTCTGCCGCCGCGAGCGGCCCTCTTACGAGGAGAAGCAGCCCGGCCACTGGGCCGCCTGCTGGCACACAAATGGTTAGCGCAAACACCCCCGTGATCGAGGTCAAGGACCTCAAGAAGCACTTCCCGGTGAAGAAGGGCCTGCTGCGCCGCACGGTCGGGCAGGTCTACGCCGTGGACGGAATCAGTTTCTCCATCAGGTCCGGCGAGACGCTGGGCCTGGTGGGTGAGAGCGGCTGCGGCAAGACGACGGCCGGTCGCGCCGTGCTGCGGCTGACCGAACCGACCGAGGGATCGATCAAGGTCGAAGGCACGGAGATCATCGGCCTGTCGAAGGGCGAGTTGCGCCCATACCGGCGGCAGATGCAGATCATCTTCCAGGATCCGTTCTCCTCGCTCAATCCGCGCATGACGGCGGGCGACATCGTGGCCGAGCCGCTGCTGGTTCATGGCGTCGCAAACCGCAAGGATCGCCAGACCGAGGTCGCAGCCCTGTTCGCCCGCGTCGGTCTCCGTCCGGCGCAGATGAGCAACTATCCGCACCAGTTCTCGGGCGGACAGCGCCAGCGCATCGGTATTGCGCGCGCGCTCGCCCTGGGGCCGAAGCTGATCGTGGGCGACGAGCCGGTGTCGGCGCTCGACGTCTCCATCCAGGCGCAGGTCATCAACCTGCTGATGGATCTGCAGCGCGAGCGCCAGCTCTCCTATCTGTTCATCTCGCACAACCTCGCGGTCGTCGAACATATCAGCCACCAGATCGCGGTCATGTATCTCGGCCGCATCGTCGAATATGCCGACACGCGTTCGATCTTCACCCGCGCCCAGCACCCTTATACCGAGGCCCTGCTATCGGCCGTGCCGGTGCCGGACCCCGCCATCAAGCGCAAGAAGCTGGTGCTGCAAGGCGACGTGCCGAGCCCGGTCAACCCGCCGTCGGGCTGTCACTTTCACACCCGCTGTCCCTACGCTGTGCCCCGCTGCAAGATCGACGTTCCCTCGCTGCGCGAAATCGCACCGGGCCATCAGGTTTCCTGCCATCTGCGGTAGGCGGCTGCAGGCCTTTCACGCCTGAGAGAGTCGCGCCGGGTTACAGACGCGCTACACTGTCTCCAAAGGGAGAGAGGAAGCGTCATGGCGAATTGGGATTACATCATCGTGGGCGCCGGCTCGGCCGGGTGCGTGCTGGCGAACCGGCTGACCGAAGACGCCAATGTCAAAGTGCTGCTGCTCGAGGCCGGCCCGCGCGACAAATCCATGTGGATCGACATTCCGGCCGGCTTCACCAAGCTGCTCAACCACGACAAGTTCAACTGGAACTTCGAGATGGAGGCGGAAGAGGGCGTCGCCAACCGGCGCATTCCCTGCCCGCGCGGCCGCACGTTGGGCGGTTCGAGTTCGATCAACGGCATGCTCTACGTGCGCGGCCAGCCACTCGACTACGACACCTGGGGACAACTCGGCAATCGCGGCTGGTCCTACGAGCGCGTGCTGCCCTATTTCAAGAAGTCGGAGAATTACGAACCCGGCGGCGATGACAGCCGCGGCACAGGCGGTCCTCTGAACGTCGCGGAAATGCGCGAGACCAACGAGCTCTGCGACGCCTTCGTCGACGCGGCCGAAGCCAGCGGCTATCCGAAGAACAAGGATTACAACAACGGCAACCAGGAAGGCTTCGGCTACTTCCAGGTGACGATGAAGGACGGCAAGCGCTGGTCGACGGCGCGCGCCTTCCTCGACCCGATCCGCAATCGCCCCAACCTTCAGATCGTGACCGACGCGCTCGTCGATCACGTCATTCTCGAAGGCAAGCGCTGCGTCGGCGTAGCCTACACGGTACACGGCCAGAAGCAGGAGGCGCGGTGCGGCCGCGAGGTGATCGTCGCGTGCGGTGCGGTGCAGTCGCCGGGCGTGCTCGAACACTCGGGCATCGGTCAGCCCGAACTGCTGCGCCGCTACGGCATCGAGGTGAAGCACGAGCTCAAGGGCGTCGGCGAGAATTACGGCGACCATTTCGCGCCGCGCATGAACTGGCGCGTCAAGCTGCCGGTCACGCTGAACGAGAAGACGCGCGGGATCAACCTCGTGAAAGAGGTGATCAAGTACTACGCCACCGGGCGCGGCGCGCTCAGCCTGACCGCCGGTGTCGTCTATGGCTTCGTGCGCACGCGCCCGGGCCTCGAATCGCCCGATATGCAGTTCCATATGGCACATGCCAGCTACGGCACTGCGCAGAAGCGTGACCTCGAGCGCGAGCCCGGCATGACCGTGGTGATCGGCCAGTGCCGGCCCGATTCGCG
>JABMNB010000119.1 GCA_013205335.1 Rhodospirillales bacterium | reverse complement strand
GGCTATGACGCGGTCATCCTGGATACCGCCGGGCGGCTGCATATCGACACCGAACTGATGGCCGAAGTGGCCATGGTGCGCGACGAGGCCAGGCCCACCGAAACCCTGCTGGTGGCCGATGCGCTGACCGGTCAGGACGCGGTCAATCTGGCCCGCGAGTTCCACGAAAAAATCGGCATTTCCGGCCTTGTGCTGACCCGCGTCGACGGCGACGCGCGCGGCGGCGCGGCTCTGTCGATGCGCGCCGTCACCGGCCGTCCGGTCAAGTTGATCGGCGTCGGCGAGAAATTCGACGCGCTGGAGCCTTTCCATCCCGACCGCATCGCCTCGCGCATCCTCGGCATGGGCGACATCGTCTCGCTGGTCGAACGCGCCGCCGAGACGATCGACAAGGAAGATGCCGAGAAGCTGGCGGCCAAGGTCCGCAAGGGCCAGTTCGACATGGACGACCTGCTCAACCAGCTGCGCCAGCTGCGCAAGATGGGCGGCCTGTCGGGCCTGATGGGCATGTTGCCGGGCGCCATGCAGGCCAAGGCCGCGATGTCCAAGGCCAAGATCGACGAGGGGCAGCTCAAGCGCCAGGAAGCCGTCATCCTGTCGATGACCGCCAAGGAACGGCGCAACCCCGACCTGATCCACGCCTCGCGCAAGAAGCGCATCGCCAAGGGCTCGGGCGTGCAGGTGCAGGACGTCAACAAGCTGCTCAAGCAGCATGCCGACATGCTCAAGATGATGAAGCGGGTGAACAAGCTCGGCGAAAAGGGATTCATGCGCAGCCTCGGCGGCATGGGTGGTCCGCCGGGTTTTCCGCGCTGAAGGTTCAACGAAGTTAGCCAGATCGCAAGTTAGACAAATCAGACGAATCGAAATCGAAGAGAGGACTTGAGAGAATGATCGCAATCCGCATGACCCGGCACGGCGCCAAGAAGCGTCCGTTCTTCCACATCGTCGTGGCCGACTCGCGCAGCCCGCGCGATGGCCGCTTCATCGAGAAGCTCGGCACCTACAATCCGCTGCTGCCGCGCGATCATGCCCAGCGCCTGACGCTCGACAAGGAGCGCATCGCGCACTGGCTGAAGGTCGGCGCACAGCCGTCCGATCGCGTCGCGAAGTTCCTGTCGCAGGCCGAGCTGATGAAGCCGCGCGAGCGCCGCGAGCAGACCAAGAAGCCCGTCCCGCGCGCCAAGGCGCAGGAGCGCATGAAGTCCGAGGCTGCGGCTGCGGCTGCGGCGGCTGCCGCGCCCGCGCCGGAGGCTGCGGCCACCTGATCGGAAAGGTGCTCCGATGAGCAAGGGCCGCGTCCTGCTGGGCGTCGTTTCGGCACCCCACGGGGTCCGTGGCCTGGTGCGCATCAGGAGCTATACCGAGGACCCGATGGCGATTGCCGCCTATGGCGCGCTGTCGGACGAGAAAGGGACGAAAGAGTACAGGGTCGAGGCACTGAGTTCGGTAAAGGGCGCGGTGCTGGCCCGGATCGAGGGTGTAGCCGATCGCACGGCGGCCGAGGCAATACGGGGTTTGCGGCTCTATGTGGAGCGCGAACTCCTGCCGGCGACGGGCGAGCGGGAGTGGTACGAGGCGGACCTGATAGGGCTCGCCGCTGTCGACCGGGACGGCCGGGATTGGGGAAAGGTCATGGCCTTCCACGATTTCGGCGCCGGCCGGACGATGGAAGTGTCGGGAGGCAGCACGTCGAGGCATTCGGTGATGCTGCCCTTCACCGACGAGGCGGTGCCCGAGATCGACGTCGAGGGTGGCAGGGTAACGGTCAAACCGCCGGCAGGTTTGCTGACGGGCGGGCCGGCGAAGGAGGCGGAGGGCTAAGTGTGGCGCGCGACAGCGCTGACGCTCTTCCCGGAGATGTTTCCGGGTCCGCTGGGCGAGAGCCTGGCCGGCCGGGCGCTCAGGGACGGCGTATGGTCGCTGGAGGCCGTCGACATCAGGCGGTTCGCCAGGGATCGCCATGGCACGGTGGATGACGCCCCTTTCGGGGGGGGCGCCGGCATGGTGATGAAGCCCGACGTACTGTCGGCGGCGATCGAGGCGGTCGCCGTACCGGGAGTGCCGAAGGTTCTGCTTTCGCCGCGCGGCGCGCCGTTCAGTCAGGCGCGCGGGCGGGAGTTGGCGGCGGGGCCGGGCGTGTTGTTGGTGTGTGGGCGATTCGAGGGCGTCGACGAGCGCGTCATCGAGGCCCAGGCGCTGGAGGAGATATCGGTCGGCGATTTCGTGCTTTCGGGCGGCGAGATTGCGGCCATGGCGATGATGGATTGCTGCGTACGGCTGCTGCCCGGGGTGATGGGCGCGGCCGACTCGGCGAGCGAGGAGAGTTTCGAGGACGGATTGTTGGAGTACCCGCACTACACCCGGCCCGCGACCTGGGCAGGACCCGACGGAATCGAACGGCGCGTGCCGGAGGTTCTGGTCTCGGGTCATCACGGCAAGGTCGCCGACTGGCGGATGAAGCAGCGGGAAGAGATCACGCGGAGGCGACGGCCCGATCTCTGGGCCACTCGCCGGACCGCGGCAGGAAACGATAAGAAGTGACGAAAGGATAGAGACGATGGACATTCTCGACGCGATCGGCCAGACGACGATGGACAAGGTACAGGCCGAACGGCCGGTGCCGTATTTCGAATCGGGCGACACGCTCAAGGTGCACGTCAAGGTGCAGGAAGGCAGCCGCGAGCGCCTTCAGGTCTATGAAGGCCTCTGCATCGCCCGCAAGAACGCCGGCGTGAACTCGGCGTTCACGGTGCGCAAGATCAGCTTCGGCGAAGGCGTGGAGCGCGTGTTCCCGCTCTACAGCCCGAGCATCTGGGAAATCGAGGTCGTCCGTAAGGGCATCGTGCGCCGCGCCAAGCTGTATTACCTGCGCGAGCTGCGCGGCAAGGCGAGCCGCATCGCCGAGGACACGGAGGCCCAGCGCGCGCTGCTCGCAGTGCAGGCCGAGGAGGCTCTCAAGCGTCCGCGTCGCGAGAAGCTCAAGAAGGAAAAGCCCAAGGAAGAGAAGAGCGTCCGCAACGCCAAGGGCGGCGGGAAGAAGTAGGCGCACCATGGCGTTCCGCAAGAAGTCGGCCACCCCGCCGGCGCCGCCGCCGCCTCCGCGGACCCTGTTCGAGAAGATCTGGGACAGCCACGTCGTCCATCGCCAGGACGACGGGACCTGTGTCATCTACATCGACCGTCATCTCGTTCACGAGGTGACCAGCCCGCAGGCCTTCGAGGGCCTGCGGATGGCCGGCCGGCAAGTGCGCCGGCCCGACGCCACCATCGCGGTCGCCGACCACAACACGCCGACCACCGACTTCAGCCAGGGCATCGAGGACGAGGAGTCGCGCATCCAGGTCGAGACGCTCGAGAAGAACGTCGCCGACTTCCATGTGCCCTACTTCGATCTCAACGATCCGCGCCGCGGCATCGTGCACGTGATCGGACCGGAGCAGGGCCTGACCCTGCCGGGCATGACGATCGTGTGCGGCGACAGCCACACCTCGACGCACGGCGCGTTCGGCGCGCTCGCCTTCGGCGTCGGCAGCACCGAGGTGGGCCACGTGTTCGCGACGCAGTG
>JABMNB010000118.1 GCA_013205335.1 Rhodospirillales bacterium | reverse complement strand
TGAGGAGCGGTCCCCCTCGAATACCTCGGGGTAAACTCAGGACCGCGTCTCGAAGGGTCGGAACCAGTCTTGGTGTTGCCCATCCTTCGAGACGCCGCGCGAGGCGCGGCTCCTCAGGATGAGGTTGTTTGTCAGAGCGTCCGGCCAATGAGTTCCTTCATGATCTCGTTGGTGCCGCCGTAAATCTTCTGGACCCGCGCGTCGGCGTAAAGGCGCGCGATCGGATATTCCCACATGTAGCCGTAGCCGCCGTGGAACTGCAGACACTCGTCGATCAGCTCGCACTGCAGTTCGGTCGTCCAGTACTTGGCCATCGCGGCGGTCGCGACGTCGAGCTCGCCTTTCAGATGCCTGGCCACGCAATCATCGACGAAGACGCGCGCGATATGGGCCTTGGTCTTGAGCTCGGCGAGCTTGAAGCGCGTGTTCTGGAAATCGATGATCTGCTTTCCGAACGCCTTGCGCTCCTTCACGTAGGCCAGCGTGTGTTCCAGCGCCGCCTCGATGGCCGCCACCGCCTGGATGGCGATGACCAGCCGCTCCTGCGGCAGCTGCTGCATCAGTTGAACGAAGCCCATGCCCGGCCCGCCCAGCAGGTGATCGGCTGGTACGCGCACGTCCTGGAAGAAAAGCTCGGACGTGTCCTGCGCCTTCATGCCGATCTTCTCGAGATTGCGGCCGCGCTTGAAACCTTCGCTCTTCGTCTCGATGGCAATCAGGGACGTGCCCTTGGCGCCGAGCTTGGGATCGGTCTTGGCGACCACGATCACCAGATCGGCCAGCTGGCCGTTCGAGATGAAGGTCTTGGAACCGTTGATGACCCACTGGTTGCCGTCCATGACGGCCGTCGTCTTGATCGCCTGGAGGTCCGAGCCCGTGCCCGGCTCGGTCATGGCGATCGCCGTCACCAAGTCACCCGAACAGGCTTTCGGAATCCACTTCTTCTTCTGCTCCTCGGTGCCGTAGTGGAGAAGGTAGGGAACCACGATGTCGTTGTGCAGCGAGAAGGCCGGTCCCGACGCCAGCGCCCGTCCCTGCTCCTCGATCATGATGGCGCTGTAGAGGAAATCGGCGCCGGCCCCGCCATAGGCCTCGGGCATGGTCATGCCGAGCAATCCCTGCTCGCCCGCCTTGCGCCTCAGCTCGCGCGGCACGACCCCGTCTTTCTCCCACTTCATATGGAACGGGGTCACTTCCTTCTCGAAAAAGCGCCGGCAGGTGTCGCGGAACATCTGGTGTTCGGGCGTGTAGTGCGCGGCCAAAGCGGTCACGAGCGTCGTCCTCCAACGAACAGGTCAGTCAGTCTTCTTGGGAGGACTGTGAGCCGCCGGCGGTGCGTCCGCCAGTGACTCGGGATGTAGTTTACCTTTACGTAAACGTCAACCCAAGGGCCCCGACCGCGCCGAGGCTTACAACTTACAGGGCCGCGAAGGCAGGCGCGTGTCGCAGACGCTGACGCTCTCGATGTACTTCTTCATCGTCTCCAGACGCTAAGGCGTTGGCACCGACCGTAGGGCGCGCTGCACGACGTAGAAACTGTCATTGCCTTTGATTGCCGTCAGCACATCGTGGTTTCAGGCTTGGCCGTGGAGGCCAGCAAGGGGCACCGCAGCAGGATCGAGGCGGCGTCGTAACCGTTTACCTTGCCGGTCGCGAGCGGCGTCGCGGTGCTGCTCTTGCAGGCGCCGGCCGACTGTTGCTGCATCGCGCCCAGGAACGGCGCCGGTTCGAGATCCTTGCGGCTCAGGAACACCTGGACAGTGACCAATTCGGTCCAATTCTCCACTGTCTCCGAGGCCGGCACGAACTCCTGCATGTTCATGCCGTTCTTCGAGTCCTTGAAGCCGAGCTTGAAACCCTGCGGCATGCCCACGAGCAGGTTCTCGTTCTTGAGCGGCTGCGCTTGGACCCCGCTACCGAGGAAGCCCATCAGCAGGACCGCGCCCACCGCCGTCCACATGCTCCGCTTCGCCATCGGGTTCCCCTGCAAATGCTGCAGGGGACTGAACGGTGGTTCCACGGCGCTGTTCCCTGACGATCGCTATTCGACCGTCCTATTCGACCGTCGTGGCGCTGAGGCCCAGCATCGCGCGGCGGCGCAGCCACTGGCTCGGACGATAGCGGTCATCGCCGGTGATCGCCTGGATCTGCACCAGGATCTCGTGACACTCCTTGACGCCCATCCAGTCGGCCAGCGCCAGCGGTCCGCGCGGATAGTTGAGGCCGAGGGTCATTGCCGTGTCGACGTCGGCCGCCGAGGCGATGCCAATCATGGCCATCTCGCAGCCGAGGTTGGCGATCATCGCGCACATGCGCTGGGCGATGAAACCCGGTGAGT
>JABMNB010000117.1 GCA_013205335.1 Rhodospirillales bacterium | reverse complement strand
TCCGGGGGGCTACATTTTGGCTCGCGCGTCGTCTTCGACCAGGCGGGCCTGCTCTACGTGACCTGCGGCGAGCGCTACCAGATGCAGCGTGCGCAGAACCTCGCCGATCTCGGCGGCAAGGTCGTGCGCCTGCGCGACGACGGCTCGATCCCGCCGGACAATCCTTTCGTCGGCCGGGAAGGCGCGCGGCCGGAAATCTTCACCTATGGCCATCGCAACCCCCAGGGCATGGCGATGCATCCCGGCACCGGCCGCATCTGGGTGGCCGAGCACGGGCCGCGCGGTGGCGACGAACTCAACCTGCTGAAAGCCGGCGCCAACTATGGCTGGCCGCTGGCCACCCACGGCATCGACTACAGCGGCTCGACGATCAGCACGAGCAAGAGCCTGCCCGGGATGGAGGATCCGGTGCGCGTCTGGGTCCCCTCGATCTCACCGAGCGGGCTCGCCTTCTACACCGGCGACCGGTTTCCCGGCTGGAAGGGCTCGGTCTTCACCGGGGCACTATCGAACAACGCGCTGTTCCGCATCGAGCTCGACGGCGACCGCTATGTCGGGGAAGAGCGGTTGCTCGTCGACCTGCTTCCCTATATCCGCGACGTTCGGCAGGGGCCCGACGGCCTCATCTACCTCGTCACCCATACCGACAGTGGCGGCCTCTATCGCCTGGAGCCTGCGTAATGCTGATCCTCGCTTCCGCCAGCCTCTCACGGCGTCAGATGCTGCAGAATGCCGGCCTCGATTTCGCGATCGAGACGTCGGGCGTCGACGAGGAAGAAGTGAAGCTCAGCCTCTCGGCGGAAAAGGCGACACCGCAGGACATCGCCGAGACGCTGGCCGAGCTGAAGGCACAGCGCGTCTCCAAGCGGCATCCCGAGGCGATGGTGATCGGCGCCGATTCGACGCTGGCCTGCAACGGCCGCCTGTACGACAAGCCGCCGACCATGGCAGCTGCCCGCACACAACTGCTGGCTCTCGCCGGCCAGACGCACGAGCTCTTTTCCTCGGTCGTCGTCGCCAAGGCCGGCGTGCGGCTGTGGCATTGCAACGAGCAGGCGCGCCTCACGATGCGCCCGCTGGCCGACAGCTTCCTCGACGCCTATCTGGCCCGTGCCGGCGACGCCGTCACCACATCGGTCGGCGCCTACCAGCTCGAAGCCGTGGGCGCGCATCTCTTCGCCAAGGTCGAGGGCGACTACTTCACCATCCTCGGCCTGCCCTTGCTGCCGCTTCTGTCGTTCCTCGCCGGCCACGGCATCGGCCTGGAGACAGCGGCATGAGCAACACCGCGGATCCTTACGACACGCTGCTCGCCGAGGCCGCCGGGCGACCGTTCGCCGCCATAGCCGGCTGGCCGGTCGGACACTCCCGCTCGCCGGCGCTGCACGGCTTCTGGCTGAAGCAGCATCGGATCGACGCGCATTACGGCCGCCTGCCGGTCGAGCCCAAGCGTGCGGCGCTGGAGAAGCTGGTCTCGTTCCTGAAGAGCACGCCCAATGCGCGCGGCTGCAACCTCACCCTGCCGCACAAGATCGAGATCATGCCGCTGCTCGACCGCATCGATCCCGGTGCGCATCGTATCGGCGCGGTGAACACCGTGGTGAAGCAGCCCGATGGAACGCTCGAAGGCCGCAACACCGATGGCTTTGGCTTCCTCCAGGCACTGCAACACAACGCGCCGCACTGGAGCCCTGCAGCCGGACCGGTGGTCGTGCTGGGCGCCGGCGGCGCGGCGCGCGCCGTCGTCGCAAGCCTGCTCGACGCCGGCGTACCCGAGCTGCGCCTCGCGAACCGGACGCGCGAAACCGCGGTCGATCTCGGCGTGGCCTTCACACCGGCGGGCGGACAGCGCATCGTGGTCGGCTCTTGGAACGAGCGGTCGGAGCTGCTGAAAGGCTCGACCCTGCTGGTCAACACGACATCGCTGGGCATGACGGGCCAGCCGGCCCTGGACATCGACCTCGCCCCGTTGCCGCGCGAGGCGGCGGTCTACGACATCGTCTATGTACCTCTGGAAACGCACTTGCTGGCCGCCGCCCGTTCGCGCGGCAACCGCTGCGTCGACGGACTCGGCATGCTGCTGCATCAGGGCCGGCCCGGCTTCGAGGCGTGGTTCGGCCCGAAGGTCGACGTCACGGTCGAGCAGCGTCGGGCCGTCGCCACCGATCTTGGAGCCTGATCATGGACAACAGCAATCCACTCCCCACCGATCCGCCGGACGGGTTCAAGCCGCTGTTCCGAACCAGCCCATTCCTCGATCATAATGGGCCGTTCTTCTATCGCGAGAACGGCGACGGCACCTTCGTCGTCGGCCTGCGCATCCAGCCCAAGCATGCCAATGCGCGCGGCGTCGCCCATGGCGGCATCCTCATGACCCTGTGCGACATCTCGCTGGGCTACCGCACGACGCGCAGCCAGATGCCGTCGCCGCTGATCGTCACCGCCAGCGTCAAGACGGACTTCGCGGGCTCGGCGAAGATCGGCGACTGGGTCGAGGCCCATGTCGACGTGCACAAGGTCGGCGGGCGACTGGCCTTCGCCAACTGTTATCTGAAGGTTGGCGAGGAGCGCATCGTGCACGCCAGCGCGGTGTTCGCGCGGACGGGTGACCGTCATTGAAGCTCGTCCTGACGGCGTTCCTGCCGTTTGCCTTCGGCTACTTCCTGAGCTTTCTCTTCCGCTCGCTAAATGCCGTGGTCGCGCCAGCGCTGCGCGGTGAGCTCGGCCTCGACGATGCCGCCATCGGCGTCGTGACCTCGATGTACCTGGCGACCTTCACGGTGGCCCAGCTCCCCGCCGGTGTTGCCCTGGATCGCTTCGGTCCGCGCCGCGTGGCGCCGGTCATGCTGCTGGCGACCGCGCTGGGTGCCGTCATCTTTGCGCTGGGCCAGGACGTCGTCATGCTGAGCATCGGCCGCGCCCTGATCGGGCTCGGCCTGTCCGTCGCGCTGATGTGCGGCTTCAAGGCCAACGTCCTCTACTGGCCGATCGGCCGACTGCCGCTGGTCAACGCGGTCATGATGACGTTCGGCGGGCTGGGCGCCGCGATGGCGACGCGCCCGGTGCAGTGGCTGCTGGTGGACTTCGACTGGCGGCAGGTCTTCCTGGGCCTCGGCGCCATCACCGTCGTCGTCGCGCTCTACCAGCTCTTTGCCGCTCCCCGATACGAGCGAGGCGGAAAGGGCCGCCTTGCCGACGAACTGAGCGGTCTGATGGGTGTGCTGCGCACACCGCTCTTCTGGAAGGCGGGACTCGCCCCGACGTTCTCTCTCGGTGTCTGGGTCTGCTACACGAGCTTCTGGGCCGCCGGCTGGCTGCGCGACGTGGCCCATCTCGACGAGCCGTCGGTGGGCGTCGCGCTGTTCGCGCTCTCGATCGCCATCGTGCCCGGCTACTTCTTCAGCGGCATGATCGTCGACCTGCTGCACAGACGCGGCATACGCGGCGGCCGGGTGCTGCTGGTTTACGGGTTGCTGTTCCTCGCGATCCACATCCCGGTCGCGCTCAATGTCACGGTCGCGCCGAAGCTCCTGTGGTTCGCTTATGTGATGTTTGGCGGCATGTCGGTGGTCTGCTACGCGCTGGTGACACGCGCCTTCGCGCCTGAGTTGGCCGGCCGGGTCAACACGACGCTCAACCTCATCTGCATGCTGATCGCATTCGTGGTGCAGGCGGCAATCGGGCCGGTACTGGCGTGGATGGAGGCGGCGCACGGCCTGCCGCGCGCCGAGGCGCATCAGCTCGTCACGGTCGCCCTGCTGGCGATGCAGGCCGCAATCTGGCTGTGGTTTGCGTCGAGCCGGGAAGCTCGGGATCTGCCGTAAAAACAAAGAGCGCCGCAAGCGGCGCCCTTTGAGTTCTTGCCTTTTCTGAGCCGTGTGGGCTCTCGCGCTTGGTTACAAGCGCTGCCGCCCACCAGGGCGCGCTCAAGGGCGCGCCCTTTGTGCCCTACTGGTTCATGGACCCGAAGAAGTCCTGGTTGGTCTTCGAGGTCCGCAGCTTGTCGAGCAGGAACTCGATCGCGTCGACAGCGCCCATCGGCATGAGGATGCGGCGCAGCACCCACATCTTCGAGAGCGTCGCGCGGTCGACCAGCAGCTCTTCCTTGCGGGTGCCCGACTTGGTGATGTCGATCGCCGGGAAGGTGCGCTTGTCGGAGACCTTGCGGTCCAGGATGATTTCCGAATTACCGGTACCCTTGAACTCCTCGAAG
>JABMNB010000116.1 GCA_013205335.1 Rhodospirillales bacterium | reverse complement strand
GGCGGCGATGGAAGGCTACGAAGTCGTGACGATGGAAGAGGCCGCCCCCCGGGCCGACATCTTCGTGACCGCCACCGGCAACGTCGACGTCCTGACGCTCGAGCACATGAAGGCGATGAAGCACCGCGCCATCATCTGCAACATCGGCCACTTCGATTCGGAGATCCAGATCTCGAGCCTCCGTAACTTCAGGTGGCACAATGTGAAGCCGCAGGTCGACGAGGTCGAATTCGCCGACGGCAAGCGCATCATCGTGCTGTCGGAAGGCCGCCTGGTGAACCTGGGCAACGCCACGGGTCATCCGAGCTTCGTGATGTCGGCATCCTTCTCGAACCAGACGCTGGCCCAGATCGAGCTGTGGACCAACCCCGGCAAGTACGGGAAGCAGGTCTACACGCTGCCGAAGTTCCTCGACGAGAAGGTCGCGGCACTCCACCTCGAGAAGGTCGGCGCCAAGCTGACCAAGCTCCGCCCCGACCAGGCGAAGTACATCGGCGTGCCCGAGGCCGGCCCGTTCAAGGGCGACCTCTACCGCTACTAATCGCTCCCTCAACCGCCCACAGGGCAAGCGAGGGTGGCTGCATGCTAGAAGTCGGCATCGAAAGATGCCGACTTTTTCTTTGCCCCTTCCCGACGAGGCCGCGACGGAGCGGCTGGGCGCGGCGCTCGCCGCCCGCCTGAGGCCGCGCGACGTGGTGGCGCTGGAAGGCGGCCTGGGCGCCGGCAAGACGACGCTCGCGCGCGCCATCCTACGTGCCGCGTCGGGCGATCCTGCGCTGATCGTGCCCAGTCCGACCTTCACCCTGGTCGAGGTCTACGAAACCGGTCGCGGCAGCTTCTGGCATTTCGACCTCTACCGCCTCGAGGAGCCCGAGCAGGTCTTCGAACTGGGCTGGGAGGAGGCGCGCATCGACGGCGTGGCCCTGGTCGAATGGGCCGACCGGCTGGGCGCCTTGCTGCCGCGCGAGCGGCTCACCATCAGATTGTCGGTCGTGGACGAAGGTCGCCTCGCGACCCTGGAAGGAGAATCCCGTTTTGGCGAAGTCTGAACGCGACCGCCTGCGCGCCGAGTTCGTGAGCCGCGCCGGCTGGGGCGATGCCGGCGAACGGCTGCTGGCGGGCGATGCCTCGTTCCGGAAGTACTTCCGGCTGAGCCGGCCGCGCGGCTCCGCCGTCGTCATGGATGCGCCGCCGCCCCACGAGGACGTGCGGCCGTTCGTGCGGATCGGCAAGCACCTGATCGCGCTCGGCCTCAGCGCACCGGAGATCCTGGCCGAGGATGCCGGCCGCGGCTTCCTGCTGCTGGAGGATTTCGGCGACGACACCTACGCGCGCGTGCTGGCGGCGGGCGGCGACGAGGGCGAACTCTACCGCCGCGCCACCGACGTGCTGGTCGAGATCTATCGCGCCGGCGAACGCAGCCTGCTGCCTGGCCTCGGCGCCTATGCCGGCGACGCCCTGATCGAGGCGGCGATGCTGCTGCCGGAATGGTACCTGCCGGAGGCGACCGGCAAGCCGACGCCCGCCGAGGAAACCGCGCGCTACGTCGCGGCATGGCAGGAATGCCTGGCGGCGCTACCCGCGACGGCGGAGACGCTGCTGCTGCGCGACTATCACAAGGACAATCTCCTGTGGCTGCCGGCGCGGTCGGGCGTGAAGGCCTGCGGCCTGCTCGACTTCCAGGACGCGCAGCGTGGCCATCCCTCCTATGACCTCGTGTCGCTGATCGAGGACGCGCGGCGCGACGTGGCGCCTTCGGTGCATGCCGCCTGCCTCGACCGCTATATCGACCAAGCGGGAATCGCCGACGCCGCGGGTTTCCGCACCGGGTTCGCCCTGATGGCCGCGCAACGCCATGCCCGCATCATCGGCCTGTTCGTTCGCCTTCTGCGGCGCGACGGCAAGCCCGACTATCTCATCCATCTGCCGCGCGTCTGGCGGATGTTCGAACGCGCCCTCCAGCATGAAGCCGTCGCGCCGCTGCGGGCATGGGTCGATCGTCTGCTGCCGCCCGAGCTGCGCCGCATCGGAGCCGGAACATGATCAGAAGTGCAATGATTTTAGCGGCCGGCCGCGGCGAACGCATGCGGCCGCTGACCGATTCGATGCCCAAGCCGCTGATCCCCGTCGCAGGCCGCTCGATGCTGGAGCGGGCGATGGACCGGCTGCAGCGCACCGGCGTGCAGAACATCGTCGTGAACGCGCATCATTTCGGCAACCAGATCGCCGAGCGCGTTCGCGGCCGCGCCCGTATCATCCACGAGGACCATCTCCTGGAAACCGGCGGCGGCGTCCGCAATGCCCTGCCCCTGCTCGGCAACGGTCCGTTTTTCATCCTGAACGGCGACGGTCTGTGGCGCGACGGGCCAGAATCGATGCTGGGCCGGCTCGCCGCGGCCTGGGATCCCAACCGCATGGACGCACTGCTGCTGCTCCATCCGCTGGCCACCGCGATCGGCCGCGAGGAGAAGGATCGCGGCGACTATTATCTCGAGCCCGACGGCCGGGCCCGCCATCGCGGCGCGGCGGAGACCGCACCGTATCTTTTCGCCAGCATCTCGGTCTGCGATTCCCGCCTGTTCAACGGCTCGCCCGAAGGCCCCTTTTCGCTCCTGAAACTGTGGACCCGATCGGAGCAGGCCGGCCGGCTCCATGGGCTGGTGCACGACGGCGACTGGTTCCATGTGGGAACGCCTGCCGCCCTCGCCGCGGCCGAACGCGTGCTGGGATGAAAGGCCTCTTCACCATCGGCACGGAGCGCCGCTTTGCCGACGAGCTGGCGCGGGTGGTGTTGGCCGAGCACGGTGGCGATCCGCTTGCCCTGGCCGATGTGCTGATCCTTCTGCCGACGCGTCGCTCGGTGCGGGCTCTGCGCGAAGCCTTCCTTCGCGCCGCCGACGGCACGCCCACGATCCTGCCGCGCATGGCCCCGCTGGGCGACGTCGACGGCGGCGAATGGGAGATTGCGTCAGGCGACGGCGATGCGCTCACGCTGCCGCCGGCCATCGATCCTGCCGAGCGCGAGGCTCTGCTGGCCCAGCTGGTCGCGGCCTTCACCGACGACCAGGGCCATCCCATCGCACAGTCGGCGGCGCAGGCGCTGAAACTCGCGCGCGAACTCGGCCGCCTGCTCGACGAGCTTGCCATCGAAGGCGTGTCGTTCTCGCAGCTCGAGGGGCTGGTCGAGGGCAACTTCGCGAGCCATTGGCAACGTACGCTGCGGTTCCTCGCGATCGTGGGCGAAGCCTGGCCACGGCTCCTGACCGAGCGCGGACGGATCGATGCCATCGAGCGGCGCACGCTGGCCATTCGCAACCAGGCCGCGCGCTGGCGCGCAAACCCTCCGTCGACACCGGTCATCGCGGCGGGCTCGACCGGCTCGCAGCCCGCGACGCGCGACCTGCTTGCGGCGATCGCCGAGCTGTCGCAGGGCGCCGTCGTGTTGCCGGGCCTCGATCGAGAAATGGACGAGGCAAGCTGGTCCGTCCTCGAACCGTCACATCCGCAATTCGGCCTGCGTGAATTGCTGGTCGCGCTCGGTCGCGCGCGCGCCGACGTGGTGGAGTGGCCCGGCGCCGCGAGCGGCTCGGCCCGTCACTTCCTCATCACCGAGCTGATGCGGCCGGCGGAGACCAGCGACGCCTGGGTCAAGCCGGAGCCCGCCTCGCTGGAGCATGTGACCCGCGCCGATTGCGCGACGCCGCACCAGGAGGCGCTGGTCGTGGCGCTGGCCCTCCGTAGTGTCCTCGACACGCCGGCGCGCACGGCCGCGCTGGTGACGCCCAACCGCGAGCTGGCGCGGCGCGTCACCGCCGAGCTCAAGCGCTGGCAGATCGACATCGACGATTCGGCCGGCACTTCGCTTGCCGACACGCGATCGGCCGCGCTCCTGCATGCGCTGATCGCCGTCGTCGATTCGGGCTTTGCGCCGGTCGAGCTGCTGGCCCTGCTCAAGCACCCGCTTTGCACGCTGGGCCGCGACCGGGCCTTCGTGCGCGACGCGACACGACGGCTCGACCGCAAGTGCCTGCGCGGCCTCAAGCCGACGCCGGGCCTCGACGCGATCCGCGCCCGCGTGGACGAGGCGAAATTCGGCGATCCCGCCGACCGCTCGGCCGTGCGGATGCTGGTCGCCCAACTCGATGCCGCGACGGCGGTTCTTGCCACACTGATGCAAGGCGAAGTCTCGCCGGGCGGGCTGCTCGACGCGACCGTGGCCGCGGCAGAGAAGATCGCATCGCCCGAGACCCTGTGGTCGGGCGACGCCGGCAGTACGCTGGCCGATGTGCTGGGACGACTGCGCACCGCCTGGACGGACCGGCCCGCGATTGCAGCCGGCGAATGGCCCGGCCTGTTCGCCGCGATGCTGGAGCCGGAGACCATCCGGCCGGTCTTCGGGCGCCATCCGCGCCTCTCGATCTGGGGGCCCCTCGAAGCCCGCCTGCAGCGCGCCGACCTGCTGGTGCTGGGCGGCCTGAACGAAGGGACCTGGCCGCCCGCGGTGGAGACCGGCCCGTGGATCAACCGGCCGATGCGCGCGGCACTCGGCCTGCAGCAGCCGGAACGGCGGATCGGCCTGTCGGCGCACGATTTCGTGGCCGCGCTCGGCGCCGAGCGCGTGCTGCTGACGCGTGCCGAGCGCGAAGGCGGGGCGCCCACCGTGCCGTCGCGCTGGCTGGCCCGCCTCGATGCCCTGTTCGGCTACGAGCCCGGCGGCAACGTGCCGGTGCCGGAATACATCCAGCGCGGCCGGCGTGGCTTCGTCGCCTGGGCGGAAGCGATCGACCGGCCGGACGGCTACACCCCCTGGCTGCGGCCCGAACCGCGACCGCCGGTCGAGGCCCGTCCCACACGGCTCTCGGTCTCGAGCATCGAGCAGTGGCGGCGCGATCCCTACGGCCTCTATGCGCGGCGCATCCTGGGACTGGAGGCGCTCGATCCGCTGGAAGCGGAACTTGGCGCGGCCGATCGCGGCAATGCCCTGCACGATGCGCTCGACGAATTCCTGCGTGCGCATCCGTCGGGCGTGCTGCCGCCCGACGCCGTGCGCGAGTTCGAGACGCTGGGCGAGAAGCATCTGGCCGAATTGCTGACCGCGCCGGCGGAGCGGGCCTTCTGGTGGCCGCGCTTCCAGCGCCTCGCCCGCTGGTTCGTCGCCGAGGAAAATACCCGGCGCAGCGGCGGCACCAAACTACTGGCCAGCGAGAGCAACGCCGCGATGACCGTCGGACCTGCCGCGCGTCCGCTGCGCATCGAGGCGCGCGCCGACCGGGTCGACGAGCTGGAGCGCGGCGCCTGGGAAATCATCGACTACAAGACCGGCCGGGTGCCTACCAAAGATGAACTCGAGGCGCTGTTCGCGCCCCAGCTCCTGCTCGAAGCCGCGATGGCCGAGCGCGGCGGCTTCGAGAAGATCGAGGGCAAGGCGAAGACGGTGCGTCTTTCCTACTGGCAGGCCAACGGTCTCGGCGACGGCGGCAAGGTGTCGGAAATCAAGGGCAGCGACGAACTCGTGGCCCAGATGATGGCGCTGGTCGAGAAGATGGCGGAACACTTCTCGAAACCCGGCACCGCCTATCCGGCGCTGCCCTGGCCGGCCTACGGTCCGCACTTCAACGATTACGCCCATCTCGAGCGGATCGCCGAATGGTCAACGGCGGGCGGAGGCGACGAATGAACGACGTGCTCGACGCCCTGTCCCTCGCGACGGACGCGCAGCGGCGCGCCACCACGCCCGATCATTCGGCGTGGGTGGAAGCCAATGCCGGCACGGGCAAGACGAAGGTCCTGACGGACCGCGTGACGCGGCTTCTGCTGGACGGCGTGAAACCCGAGCGCATCCTCTGCCTCACCTTCACCAAGGCGGCCGCGGCCGAGATGCGCAACCGCCTCGCCCACCAGCTTGGCCGCTGGGCTCTGGCCGACGAGGCGAGACTCGACGACGGCATCGCCAGACTGATCGACCGGCCGCCGCAACCGGCCGAGCGCGTCGTGGCGCGCCGCCTGTTCGCGCGTGTGCTCGATGCGCCGGGCGGCATCAACATTCTCACCATTCATGCCTTCTGCCAGGCGCTGCTGAAGCGCTTCCCGCTCGAGGCCGGCGTGGCGCCGGGCTTCGAGATTTTGGACGAGGCCGAAGCCCAGACGATCCTGCGCCGCGTGCAGGACGAGCAGATGGAGGCGCTGGCCCGCCGCGATGCACCGTCGGCGCTCGCCGATGCCCTCGCCTCCGTCGCCGGCAAGGTCTCGATCGCCGAGTATGCCGAGCTGATGACCCGGCTGCTGAGCGAGCGGGCCTGGCTGCTGGCACGCATTGGCGACGAAGCCGGCCTGCAGCGCGTGCGCGCGCGTCTCGCACAGGAAATGGGCTGCGGCGTCGACGATACGGCCGGAAGCCTGACCACGGCCGCCTGCCAGGAAGCGTCCTTCGATGCGACCGCTCTTGGCGAGGCGGCGCGTGCACTGGCCCGGGGCGGCAAGCAGGACAAGGTGCGCAGCGCCGTCATCGCCGAATGGCTGGCCGCCACGGACCGGCCTGTAATGCTGCACGCCTATGCCCAGGCCTTCTTCACGGCCAAGGGCGAAATCCTGGCGCGGCTTGCGACCAAGGCCGCCATCGAGGCAATGCCGGGTATCGAAGACGTACTGCGCAGCGAAGCCGCGCGGCTGGCCCAGGCGCTCGACCGCATCAACGGCGCGGCACTGGTCGAACGCACCTTGGCGCTGTTGCGGCTCGGTCTCGACATCACCAACCGCTATACGCGCGCCAAGCGCCGTCGCGCCGTGCTCGACTATGACGACCTGATCGTGGCCACGCGCCGCCTGCTGGAAAGCGCCGAGAGCGCCGCCTGGGTCCTCTTCAAGCTCGACGGCGGCATCGACCATGTGCTGGTCGACGAGGCG
>JABMNB010000004.1 GCA_013205335.1 Rhodospirillales bacterium | reverse complement strand
GCCCTGGCGCGGGTATCACCGGACCTGTTTGGAATATCCGTCGTTGCCGTGAGCGGCCGGGATGTCGGGATCGGGGATTGCGACCACGCGTTCTCGATCCAGAGCATTTCAAAGCCGTTCGTCTTTGCGCTGGTATGCCAGGCAATCGGTGCGGAGGAAGCGCGCAGCAGGATCGGGGTGAACGCGACCGGCTTGCCGTTCAACTCCGTGATGGCGGTCGAACTCAATGGCGATCGGACGATGAATCCGATGGTCAATGCCGGTGCGATTGCCACGACGAGTAGCGTTCCGGGAGCCACCGCGGCGGCGAAGTTCCGCTTCATCCAGGAGGGGCTCTCACGGTTCGCCGGTCGGCGACTCGAGATCGACCAGGAAGTCTACGAGTCGGAGGCCGCTACCAATTTGCGCAATCGCGGCATCGCCAAATTGCTCGAGGGCTACGGCCGGATGTACTTCGATGCCCTGGAGGCGACCGATATCTATACTCGCCAATGTTCCTTGAACGTGACCGCCAAGGACCTGGCCATCATGGGCGCCACGCTGGCGGATGGCGGGGTCAACCCGATCACCCGGGAGCGGGTCGTCGACGCCGGGCATTGTCGGCGCGTCCTCGCCGCGCTGGCGACGGCGGGACTGTACGAGCAATCCGGCGACTGGCTGTTCGAGATCGGGCTCCCCGGCAAGAGCGGTGTCAGCGGCGGCATCGTGACCATAGCGCCGGGCAAGGGGGCCGTCGGCATCTTCGCTCCACCGCTGGATGAAGCTGGAAACAGCATCAAGGGCCAACTGGTGGCGAAATTCCTGTCTGAACGGCTGGGGTTGAACCTTTTCGCGTCGCAAGCCGACACGTCGTCGTAAGCAACCATATGTATCGGGATGGGAAAATGACCACGAACGCCGACGACGTGAAGCAATCCTGGTTCCCGATGGTCGTCATCGGCATGGGGCAGGCACAGATGTCGCTCAACATCAACGCGTTGCCCGTTTCCATCGGCGGTATCGTCGCTGAATTCAACGTCGCCCCCACGACTGTCGGCACCGCGATCGTGGCCTACTCGCTGGGGGTCGCGGGCTTCATCATGCTGGGCGCCAAGCTCGGGCAGATGTTCGGCTCGTTGCTGGTGTTTCGTGCGGCGACCGCGGCCTTGCTGGTTGCCGTGACCCTCGTGACCTTCAGCCCCAATGCGACCGTCCTGATCCTCGCGCAGCTCCTGGCCGGCCTCGCCGCTGCGGTGATCGTTCCTACGCTGGTCGTACTGATCGCAAACAACTTTCGCGGCAAACAGCAGGCCACGGCACTCGGGATGCTGGGTTCGGTCCAGGCAATGGCGACCGTGACCGCCTTCTTCATGGCCGGCATAATCGGCGACCTTCTCGGGTGGCGCTATGCGTTCGGCCTCGTGATCCCGTTCACGGGCGCCGTGCTGCTGATGGCCGGCAAGCTCAAGCCGGTTCCGCCTTTGCCGGGGACAAAGATTGACCTTGTGGGCGTTGCGCTGGCCGCGGCGGCGATCATCCTGATCAGCTTCGGCTTCAACAATCTCAATCGGTGGGGCTTGCTGATGGCGGGCCCCGGGGCTCCGTTCAGTTTGGTTGGCCTGTCGCCGGCCGCATTAATGGTCGTCATCGGGGTCATTGGAATCCAGCTTTTCCTTGTCTGGACGCAGCGCCGGCAGGCCGCGCAACTCACCCCGCTGCTGTCGTTGCAGGTGCTGGAGTCCCGCCAGGAACGCGGCGCCGTGCTGTCGATGGCGGCGATCGTCGTGCTCGGCAATGCGATGACATTCCTGACACCGCTGTACATTCAGATGGTACAGGGACGATCTAGCTTCGATACCGCGGTTGCGATGATCCCCTACCAGCTTGCCGTTTTCATGGCGGCGCTGCTGGTCGTGACCCTCTACAAGTCCCTTACGCCGCGGCGGATCGCTCGCTATGCCTTCACGTTGGTTTCGGCAGGGATGATTGTCTTGGCCTTCGTGATGTTCAACGAATGGTCAAATTTATTCGTGGTGCTCGGACTGATGCTGGTCGGTGTCGGGCAGGGCGCGCTGGTCACGCTGCTGTTCAATGTTCTCGTCACCTCATCGCCGAGGGAGCTCGCCGGTGACGTGGGGGCGTTGCGCGGCACGGTCAACAACCTGTCCGCGGGCGTAGGCACCGCTATCGCCGGCGCCTTGGTGGTGGGAATCCTGTCCGCAAATATCCAGCGCGCCGTCGTCGACAACCCGACCATTCCGCCAAGCCTGGTTGCTCAGGTCGATTTGGACAAAGTGACATTCGTGAGCAACGATCGTCTGCTGGCCGCGATGGCGGCCACCACGGCGACGCCGGCACAGGCGGCGGAAGCGCAGCGGATCAACGCGGACGCCCGGCTCAGAGCGCTGAAACTGTGCTTTCTGGTGTTTGGCGTGCTGTCGCTGTTGATGATTTTCCCGGCACGCCTGTTGCCCGACTATCGCCCGGGGGAATTGCCACCTGGTCCACAGCCCGACAGCAAGGCCGCCTGAAGGCGACATTCATGATGATCGAGGCGCGGCGGGCGCCCTGCTACACGGCGGGCCTATCCTCCAAAGTTGCGTCCGACGCTCGAAATCCTTCACAATAGCGTCGAGCGCAGCCCGATGATGGCAGAGATGGAGAGCCCGCAGTTGGTCGCCGCACGGCTTGCCGCGCAGGCCGCCCTGGCGGTCGCGCGGCGCACTGCTTGCTGCGATCTTCAGCACCGGGCTGGCGAACCGACTGCCCATCGCGGTCCCTTGGACGTTTATCAGGGTGACGCGGACTATCTGTACGGCGTGCCGCGGCTCGGCAACGTCGGGCCCTCGCTCCTCTTCGCCGTCCCCTTCGTGCTCTCCGTCGGGAGGCTGGGCTTCGTGGTCGCGGGCCTGCTTCGGACGCCGCTCCGGGTATCGCTTTTCCTCGCCGCCCTCGGCCTGTCCTTGTTCATGGTCGCAGGATTTGCCTGGCCGGCCGAGGCGATCCCGCCCGCCATCCGCAGCGTGTCGTTTCTGATACCGAGCACATCGGCGATCGACGGGTTCGTCAAGCTGTCACAGATGGGCGCCCCCCTCTCGGCCGTCACCCCCGAGTTCTTGACCCTTCTTGGCCTGGCGATGTTCTACAATGCGATCGCTTTGGTGCACGAGACATCGGAGGGACGGCTGCCCGCGCCGGCCCGTCCGTGAGCGTCGACCTCGCAGTGGTCTTTGCACGGTGGCGGTTCCTGCTGCTGACCCTGCTGATCTGTGCCTATCTGCTGACCGCGCCGCTGATCGTGGGAAGCTGGTTGGTCCAGATGGTTTTGGAGGCGCTGCTGCTGGCCACCGTGCTGGTAACAGTGTCGGCCAATCCGGGATGGCGGACGCTGCGCAGCGTGCTGATCTTGCTGTGGCTGCTGTCAATGGCCGGGACCATGCTTTCCGTCTTCTCGATCCGGCCCGAACTATGGCAATGGTATCGCACCGTCGAGTTGATGACCCTGGTGCCCGTGCTCGTTGCGGTGGCGGCCGGCATGCTCGCGTTCGTGCGCCGGGAGCGGACGCTCACGATCGACAGCATCTTCGCCACCGTGGCGGCCTACCTGCTGCTGGCCCTGCTGTTCACGCAGTTCTACCTGTGCCTGATCACCTGGCACCCGGCGAGCTTCTCCCTGCCGGTCGAGATCGCCCGACGACCGGTGCACCTGCTGCAGAGCGACATGATCTATTTCAGTCTGGTGACGCTGGCGACGGTGGGTTACGGCGACGTGCTTCCGGTGTCGCACACCGCGCGCATGCTCGCGACGCTGCAGGCGGTGGTCGGGCAATTCTATTTTGCGGTGGTCGTCGCGCTGTTTGTCGGCTCGTACTCGTCGCAGCAGGGGCGCTGACACACCGGGTCAGATCCACCTGCCCACGACGCCAGGATCAGCTGGGAGCTCAGCGACAGCATCACTGGGCACATCGCGCCAACGAGGGCGCCGCCGTTGCGGCGGCGGGTCGTCTGCTGCGGGTCAGCACGTCGTACGTCTCAAAGGTCATGATCCGGCGCGCGATGACGGGTGAGACCACGGCGCAGGTTCCAGGCCGTGGTCCGAAGGCAAAGCTGGCCGGCCACCATGAGATACTGCGCCGGTGGGTGGCCGCGATGCCGGACGAGACGCTGGCAGAGATGTGCGTGTGGCTGCGCGACCGGGACGGCGTGTCGATCAGCACCAGCCGTCTGTGCACGATGCTGCGCCGATTGAAGCCGACGCGCAAAAAAAGACACTCCACGCTGCCGAGCAGGAGCGTCCCGACGTCCCGACGTCGCGGCGGCGCGCCGGTCGGGCGCGAGCCACAGCCTGGACTGAATCCAAAGCACCTGATCTTCATCGACGAAACCCGAGCCAGTACCAGTATGGCCGGTCGCCATGACCGCGCACCGCGCGGCCGGCGTTGTCTGTCCTCCGTGCCGCACGGCCACTGGCTGACCACGACCTTTCTTGCGGCCATCAGGCGCGACGCCATGGCCGCTCCCTGCGTCTTCGATGGACCGATCGATGGCGGAAGCTTCCGGGCCCGGGCTACTCAGTTCCTCGCTCCGACCCTCGAACCTGGCGACATCGTCATCATGGACAATCTGTCGTCCCACAAGGTCGACGGCATTCAGCAGACAATCGAAACCGCTGGCGCCGCTCTGCGCTATCTCCCGCCTTACAGCCCAGATCTCAATTCTATCGAGAAAGCCTTCGCCAAGCTCAAAGCGTTCATTCGAAAGGCCGCAGGTCGAACCTACGACACCCCCTTCCACGCACTCGTCGACGCAATCTCTCGATTCAAGACCGCCGAGTTTCAGAACTACTTCTGCGCCGCTGGATGTCCACGCTGACCCAAAAACGCTCTTGAGGGTCACAATCGCGTGCAAGATGGAAAGGGAAACGAAGTCCCTGACAAGAGTCCCCAACGCGGCGTCGACCTCCGTGGATCACTGCAAACGGCACGCGCCGGCTGTGAAGAAAAGGCAGACGCCATATGGATCGGATGCTATATCCGGCCTCACGTCCCCGTAGCTCAGCCGGATAGAGCAGCGGTTTCCTAAACCGGAGGTCGGAGGTTCGAATCCTCTCGGGGACGCCAT
>JABMNB010000115.1 GCA_013205335.1 Rhodospirillales bacterium | reverse complement strand
CCGGCTGGCGGTCTGGGTGATGATGGGCATTCCCATCAGTTTCCTCGGCTCGTTCCTGTTCCTGCCGGCCACCGGCGTGACCGTCAACATGATCTCGCTGTTCGCCTACATCGTCGCCATCGGCATCGTGGTCGACGACGCCATCGTGGTGGTCGAGGCGGTCGAGCACACGCTGGAGAAGGAGCCGCACCTCACGCCGGCCGAGGCCACCGAGAAGGCGATGGCCGAGGTCACGGGGCCGATCATCGCCATCACCCTTGTGCTGCTCTCGGTGTTCATCCCGACGGCCTTCATGCCGGGCATCGCGGGCAAGCTCTACCAGCAGTTCGCGCTCACCATCTCGGTCGCCATGGTGATCTCGGCGATCAACGCGCTGTCGCTCTCGCCGGCGCTGTGCGCCCTGCTGCTCACCCGTCGCGGGGCGCCGCGCGGGCTGATGGCCCGCATCCAGCGCGGCATCGATGCCACGCGCAACGGCTACCTGCGGCTCGCGGCGCCGCTGATCCGGCGCAGCGTGCTCGCGGTCGGGCTGGTCGCCCTGTTCGCGCTGGCCACCGGCGGGCTGCTGCGCGTCGTGCCCACGGGCTTCCTGCCCGAGGAGGACCAGTCGTCCTTCATGGCCGAGATCCAGCTGCCCGATGCCGCCTCGACCAGCCGCACGCTGGAAGCGGTGATGCAGGTCGAGGCCATGCTGGCGGGCCAGCCGTGGCTGCAGAACTTCTTCACCGTGAGCGGCACCAGCCTGCTCGACGGGCTCAACCTGCCGAACCGGGCGATGATGATCGTGTCGCTGAAGCCCTATGCCGACCGCCCCGGGCACGATCTGTCGGCCTTCGCCGTGCTGGAGCGGCTCAACAAGGCGTTCGACCGCGTCGCCGTTGCCAACGTCTATGCCTTCAACCCGCCGCCGATCGCCGGGCTCGGCAACTCGTCGGGCTTCGAATTCGAGATCCAGAGTCTGACCGGCGCGCCGCCCGAGGAGATCCTGGCGGTGGCGCGCGGCGTGCTGAACGCGGCCCAGAGCGCGCCCGAGCTGGCCGGGGTGTTCACCACCTACAGCGCCTCGACGCCGCAGATCCGGCTCGAACTCGACCGCGACCGCGCCGAGACGCTGGGCGTCGACATCCCCGATATCTTCTCGGCCCTGCAGATCGCGATGGGCAGCCGCAACGTCAACAACTTCAACATGTTCGGCCGTACCTGGACGGTGCGGGTGCAGGCCGATGCCGCCGACCGCCGCACCATCGAGGACGTCAACCGCGTGCGCGTGCGCTCGTCGAGCGGCAAGCTCGTGCCGCTGCAGGCGGTGGCGACGCTCGAACTCATCACGGCACCGGCCACCATCGTGCGCTTCAACAACCTGCGCTCGGTCACGCTGAATGGCGCGCCGGCGCCCGGCTATTCGTCGGGCGAGGCGATCTCGGCGATGGAGCGCGTGGCGCGCGCCAACCTGCCGCCCGGCTATGCCTTCCAGTGGTCCGGCACGGCGCAGCAGGAGAAGGAGGCGGGCAGCCAGACGGGCTTCGTGCTGGCTCTCGCCGTCCTGTTCGCCTACCTGTTCCTGGTCGGCCTCTATGAGAGCCTGGCGCTGCCGGTGGCGGCGCTGCTGTCGGTGATCGTCGGCCTGTTCGGCGCGCTCGCCGCGCTGTGGCTGACCGGCCTCGCCAACAACATCTATGCCCAGATCGGTATCGTCGTGCTGATCGCGCTGGCGGCCAAGAACGCCATTCTGGTGATCGAGGTCGCCATGCATGAGCGGGCGGCCGGCAGCGATCCGGTGACGGCGGCGACGGCCGCCGCCGGGCAGCGCTTCCGCGCGGTGATGATGACGTCCTTCGCCTTCATCCTGGGTCTCGTGCCGCTGGTCATCGCCTCGGGCGCCGGCGCCGCGACGCAGCGCGCGGTGGGTACCGCCGTGTTCGGCGGCATGCTGGCTGCGTCCTGCCTCGGTATCTTCGTGATCCCGGGTCTCTACGTCGCCTTCGAGAAGATGCGGCGGGCCGTGCCCGAGATGTTGCGCAAGCCGTTCGGCCGCGCCGGTCGGCCCGGAAACCGGCCGGGCTGAGTTCAGCCCGGCATCAGGCGGCCCTTGATCCGTCCGGCGCGCTCGCGCAGCCGGCGGCGCAGGCCGCGCAGCAGGCCGCCGTTGCTCATCGCCTCGAATACGTCGTCGGGCCCTTCGGGGTCGAGCACCTGGTTGTCGGCCAGCCATTTCTCGACCTCCTGGAGGTCGGGGACCTCGTAGGGGCGCAGCGACCGGCCCTCGCCGCGCAGCGCCTCCACGGCTTCGATCAGGGAACCCTTTGCTTCGATCGCGGCGGCAACCTCGTCGGCGGGGACGCCCAGATGCTCGGCGAGCAGGCTGTCGCGCAGGGAGCGGATCTCGTCGGCGGCGCCCTCGCTGCCGGGAAGGGCCGCATCGATCGTGACGTCGCATTCCGTGTCGAGGCGCATCGAGCGGTTGTTCATGTTGGACGACCCGACATGCAGCACCTCGTCGTCGACGATCATCATCTTGGCATGCACGTAGATCGGCTCGCCCTCTGCGGTGAAGGGATGATAGATCCGCAGGCGCCCGTGGCTGTCGAGCCGGTGCAGCGCCCCGTAGAGGCGCGCCCGCGCGGTGTCCATGGCGACCGGTTCCAGCCAGCCCTGCGACTTGAAGGGATTGACCAGGACGATCTCGGGCCCATCCGGCTCGTCCAGCCTCTGTGCGATCGCCTCGGCGATCCGGCGCGACGCGAAATACTGGCTCTCGGCGTAGATATAGCGGCGGGCGCGAGCGATCAGCGCCAGATACGTCGCCTCGATCTCGCGTATGGGCCCGTCTCCGTCGCCCTCGCCACCGCCCGTTGGCCGCGACCGGCAGATCGCCACCGATATGTCGCGGAACTGCGCGTCGAGACCGTCGGGCCAGCAATCGCCGCCGCCGCTCACCGGGGCCACGGCCTTTCCGCCGGCCGCCCGCCAGCGCTGACGGGACAGCTCGCCCAGCGCCGCCGCCACGGGACCTTCGAGGATGGTGGTCGCATCGTGCCAGGGCGCATAGGGGCTGCCGTCCGGGCCGACCCGGCGCGGGTCGCCGTCGCGATGCTGCGGCGTGTCCCAGCGGTTGCTGGTCATGTCGATGCCGCCGCAGAAGGCCACGCAATCGTCGATCACGACGATCTTGTGATGGTGCGAGGCGCCCAGCGACGAGGCGCCGTCGAGCCGCGTGTGGATGCGCCTCTGCGCCATCCAGCGCATCAGCGTGAAGATCGTGGTTCCCCGGAACAGGGTGCGCAGCGCGCCGATGTTCCAGCGCAGCAGGAAGACCTCGAGGTCCGGATTGCGCTTCACCAGCCACAGCACGAACTCGCCCAGGGTGCGCGGCTCGCCCGGCAGCCGCTCCTCGCTGAGTTCGATGCGGGCGTCGAAATCCCAGCCGATCAGCATGATGCGCTTGCGGGCCTTCAGCATCGCCTTGCGGCCGACCTCGAAATAGTCGCTGGCATCGACGATCAGCCCCGCCCGCGTTGCGGTCTCCCGGCGCCAGTACTGGGCCGTCGGGTCGGTGATGTCGCTTGCCTTCATTGGTGCAGTGTAGCGGATGCGGCGGCCGAGCGAGGGGGAGAGCGGCACATGCCTCAGAAATGCCAGGCGCCGCGCAGCGTCACGCTCTGGCTCAGCCACGCCGCCCCGGTCTCGGCATCCGGATTGCCGCGTCTCTCGCACGGCGGGCGACGCGGCACCAAGCGGATTTGGCCCGCCTTCGTTCGGCGCCGGACTGATCCCACGGCGCGGAAGTTCCGGAAAATTACGCGGTACAAGGCCGTGCTTCTGCCGGACAATGGCGTCCAAACGCGCACGCGAAGTGCCGAACCCTCCCGGGAGGATTGCATGTTCGATCTGATCGTCACCAATGCCGATATCGCCGATGGCCTCGGCAATCCGCTGCGCAAGGCCGACCTGGCGGTCAAGGACGGCCGCATCGCCGCCATCGGCCATGATCTCGGGCCGGCGCGCGAGACGGTGGACGCGACCGGCCTGGTGCTGGCGCCCGGCGTGATCGACGTCCACACCCATTACGACGCCCAGCTCACCTGGGACTCGACGGCCTCGCCGTCGCCGGCGCTGGGCGTCACGACGGTGGTGATCGGCAATTGCGGCTTCGGCATCGCGCCGGCGACGCCGGCCACGCGCGACACGCTGCTTAAAAACCTCTCCGAGGTCGAGGCGATGTCGCTGGAGGCGCTGCGCGAAGGCGTCGACTGGCAGTTCGACGATTTCTCCAGCTACCTCGATTTCATCGCACGCCGCGGCGTCACGCCCAACGTCGCGTCCTTCTGCTCGCATTCGGCGCTGCGCACCGTGGTGATGGGCGACGCCGGCTCCGAGCGCGAGGCGACGGCGGACGAGCTGGCGAAGATGTCGGCGCTGTTCGACGAGGCGCTGGCGGCGGGGGCGATCGGCCTGGGCTCCTCGACCTTCGAGAATCATAACGGCTACGGCGGCATCCCGGTGCCGTCGCGCCTGGCCAGCGACGACGAGTTTCGCGCGCTGGCGCGGGTGATTGCGCGGCACGGCCACGGCGTCACCATGGCGACCTGCGGCCAGCGCTCCACGATCCCCTTCATGGAGGAACTGGCGGAATTGTCGGGCCGACCGGTGATCTATTGTCCGCTGCTCGACTATCCGACAAAGCCCGAGCATGCGCCGGGAATCTCCAGCGCCTGCGCCGAGGCCCGCGGCCGCGGCCACGCGGTCTATGCCCAGGCCTCGTGCCAGCCGCTCAACATGAACTTCGGTCTGCTCAACGCGTACATGCTGCAGACGATCGCGCCGTGGCCCAAGGCCGGCGACGCCGCGCACCATCGCGCGCTGTTCACCGATCCTGCTTTCCGCGCCGCATTCAAGAAGTCACTGGCCACGCCGGTTGAGGGCGGCCGCATCTTCAACGGCACCTGGCACCTGATGGAAGTGGCAGTGTCGACGACCCAGCCGGCCCTGGAAGGCCGCACGATCGAGGGCATCGCGCGGGAGCGCGGGGTCGATCCGGTGGACGCGCTGCTCGACATCGGCCTGGCCGACGACCT
>JABMNB010000114.1 GCA_013205335.1 Rhodospirillales bacterium | reverse complement strand
TGTGAAGCGCATCGACGTGCCGGTCGGCCGCTCGGTCGAGCTGCCGATCACCGTCGGCAATCCCGGCGCCAACGTCGTCGAGCTGGAAGTAGGCCCCGGCCCGAGCGAACTCACCCTCGACAACAATCGCGCCCTCTTCACAATCAACGGCGTGCGCGACCGCTTGCGCGTCCTGCTGGTGTCCGGCGAGCCCTACCAGGGCGAGCGGGCGTGGCGGAACCTTCTGAAGAGCGACCCTGCGGTCGATCTCGTCCACTTCACCATCCTGCGCACGCCGCAGAAGGACGACTTCACGCCGGTGCGCGAACTGTCCCTGATCGTCTTCCCGATGCGCGAGCTGTTCGAGCAGAAGCTGAAGGAATTCGACCTGATCATCTTCGACCGCTACGAGTCGGGGAACCTGATCACGCGCGATTACTTCCGCAACATCACAGAATACGTCAGGGGCGGCGGTGCGCTGCTCGTCTCTGTCGGCCCCGTGTTCGCGACCCAGCGCTCGCTCTACCGCACGCCGCTGGGCGCCATCCTGCCCGCCGCGCCGACCGGCGACGTGGTGGAGACCGGCTTCAAGCCCAAGGTCACCGAGATCGGCCAGCGCCATCCGGTGACGGCGAACCTGCCGCAGGCCGGCGACCCCAACAAGGAGCCGGAGTGGGGCCGCTGGTTCCGCCTCATCACCTCGCGCACCGAGCGTGGCAATGCCGTGCTGGCCGGCGCGGACGAGAAGCCGCTGGTGGTTCTCGACCGTGTCGGCGAGGGCCGCGTGGCACAGCTCTTGTCCGATCACCTGTGGCTGTGGAACCGCGGCATCGACGGCGGCGGCCCGCAGCCAGAACTGGTGCGCCGCGTCGCCCACTGGCTGATGAAGGAGCCGGACCTCGAAGAAGAGGCGCTGCGCGCCACCGCGGTCGGCGGCCGCATCGAGGTCACGCGCCGCACGCTCGCCGCCACCTTCCCGCAGGTCACCATGACCACCCCGAGCGGCGCCACGCGCACCCTCGACATGCGGCAGACGGCGCCGGGTCTGGGCGTCGCCGTGGTCGATGTCGACAAGCCCGGCCTTTATCGCTTCGACGATGGCACCCTGCGCACCGTCGCCGCCGTCGGCAGCCCCGATCCGCTCGAATTCTCCGACGTGCGCGCAACCGACGCGAAGCTGAAGCCGCTGGTCGACGGAACCGGCGGCGGCCTGATGTGGCTCGCCGACCAGTCGGAACCGGAGATTCGCACCGTGCGGCCCGGCCGCGCTGCCGGCGGGTCCGACTGGATCGGCCTGCGCCGCAACGAGGGCTACACGGTGGCCGGCATCAACCAGCTGCCCCTGCTGCCGGGCATCCTGGTGGCGCTGGCCTTCCTGATGGCCATCGCCAGCGCCTGGTGGCGCGAGGGACGTTAGAATGGAAATAGACCGCGTGGATTCGGCCAGCTGGAACTAAGCGCGCCCATTCAACTTTTCTCGCCCGTCATGCGAGCGAGGTGGCCGAAGGCCGGAGGGGGAGAGCCATTGACCCGCCCCCTACCCAATTCAGAATAATCGCGTTGCCTTCCCCCTCCCGGCCTCCCCCGTGTGACGGGGGAGGAGAAGAGTTTCAGTAAGTCGCGCGGCCGCCGGAGATGTCGAACGTGGCGTTCGGTGCAGCGGCCGGACACCAGCGGGCTGTCGGTAAATGAGGAGCGTCAAATGAGCCGGCTGTTCGGCCCAATTCGTCAGAACGGCTATGTCGTCCGCGACATCGAGGCCGCCATTGCACACTGGATCGACGTCCTGCAGGTCGGGCCATGGTTCTACATCGACCGCGTGAAGACAGATTACTTCCGCCATCGCGGCCAGGACTCGGCCGTCGAGATGAGCATCGCGCTGGCCAATGCCGGCGACCTCCAGATCGAGCTGATCCAGCAGCGCAACGACGCGCCGTCGATGTACAAGGAGTTCCTCGACTCAGGCCGCGAAGGACTGCAGCACGTCGCGTTCTGGTCGACCGACTACCAGTCCCTGTACGACCGGGCGCTCGGCCTCGGCTACAAGCTCGGCCACGAGGGCCAGATCGGCGGCGAGCGTGGACGTTTCGCGTACTTCGACACCGGCGCCCCGTCCGGTCCCCATGCCGGCACAGTCGTCGAGATTTCCGACATCAGCGGCAACAAGGGCCGGTTCTTCGAGTACGTCCGGGAGCGCGCGCGGACCTGGGACGGTGCCGAGCCTATCCGTCCTGTGCGCTAGACTGGTATCGCCTCGCCATTCAATTGGGGAGGTGCCCCATCGGGGCGGCGGGGTCATGAAATTCCGATGATCGGTCCTCCTTCGGCGCTCTCGGACATTGCCCAAGGCAATGTCCTGTCGCTCCTTGGGCTGAGCTTCCGCTCAACCCGCCGTTACCAACCGGAAACTTGATCGCATTTCTCGTTGCGCCATTTTTCGGAGCAGCAAGGAGAACACCATGATCGAGCTCAGACCCTTCGAGAAATTGGGCAAGTCGGACCACGGCTGGCTCAAGGCCAACTTCCATTTCAGCTTCGCCGACTACCGCAACCAGGACCGCGTCCACTGGGGTGCGCTGCGCGTCTGGAACAACGACCGCATCGCGCCGCAGTCGGGCTTCCCGCCGCATCCCCACCGCGACATGGAAATCGTGACCTACGTCATCAGGGGCGCGATCACGCACAAGGACCATCTCGGCAACGAGGGGCGGACCGAGGCGGGTCAGATCCAGGTGATGAGCGCGGGCAACGGCATCCAGCACGCCGAGTACAACATGGAGCAGGCCGAGACCGAGCTGTTCCAGATCTGGATCATTCCCAACAAGCAGGGTGTGCCCGCGCGCTGGGAGACCGTGCAGTTCCCCGCCGACGCGCGTGACGGCAAGCTGGTGCCGCTGGCCTCCGGGCGCGGCGATGACGGGGCGATCCCGCTCTATGCCGACGGTTCGCTGATGGCCGGCACGCTGAAGGCGGGCCAGTCGACCCGCCAGACGCTGAACGGCAAGCCGACCTATCTCGTGCCGGCCAAAGGGAAGATCGAGGTGCGCGGCAGCGACGGCAAGGTCGTGACGGCAAATGCCCGCGACGGCGTGGCCGTGGTCGACCAGGATGAGATCGAGATCGTCGCGCTGACGGATGCCGAGATTGTACTCGTCGAAAGCGACCGCTTGAACTGACCCTTCTTTCCGTGCGCTCTCTCCCGCTAGGATGCCCCGGTAGCCTTGGGGAGAGAGCGTGAAGGAAGTCGAGTATTTCTATGCGGCACACTCCGCGTTCGCCTATCTCGGTTCGGAGCGCTTCAGGGCGATTGCGACGGCGGCCGGCTGGCGGATCGCGCACAGGCCGGTGGACCTGCGTCGCATCGTGGCTGAAGGGGGTGCCGTCCCTTTCGGCCGTCGCACCAGAGCGCACGCTGCTTATTACTTCGGCCGCGAGATCGAGCGCTGGAGCGAGGAGCGCGGTGCGCCGTGGCTCGGCCGGATCCCCACCCACCACGCCAACGACATCACGCTGCCCAACTGCATGCTGATCGCGGGGCTGGTGCGCGGCATCGAGATCGATGGACTGGCACATGCGATGCTGGAAGCGCACTGGCGGGACGACGCCGATCTGGCCGACCGGAACACCTTGGCTGCGATCGGACGAAGTGCGGGCGTCGATCCAGTGCCGCTGCTCGATCTTGCCCTCTCGCCCGAGGTGAAGACGATCTACCAGGCCAATACGGACGAGGCGATCCGCCGCTCGGTCTTCGGGTCCCCGACCTATTTCGTCGATGGCGACATGTTCTACGGCCAGGATCGCCTCGACATGGTCGAACGGGCGCTGCGCAAGCCCTATGCGGGCGCCTGGCCGCCGGAGTCGACCCTGCGCTGAGATCCAAGATCAATTGACGATAGAGACCGGGCGAGCTTTGATCCCGCCCGGTTTTCGTTTGGGAGAAACGCATGGCCTACAAGGGCTTCGATCTGACGGGCAAGGTGGCGCTGGTGACCGGCGGCAACGGCGGCATCGGCCTCGGCATGGCCGACGCCATGGCCCAGGCGGGTGCGGGCATCTGCATCTGGGGCACGCGCAAGGAGAAGAACGACGCGGCGGTCGAGCAGCTCCGGAAGCATGGCGGCAAGGTCCATGCACAGATCGTCGATGTCGGCGACGAGAAGCAGGTCCAGGA
>JABMNB010000113.1 GCA_013205335.1 Rhodospirillales bacterium | reverse complement strand
TCATACCGTCGCCGGCATGCTCACGCTTCTGTCCGCCCTCGGTTCCCGGCTCTCGTTCCGGGTGCGCAGCCGCCTCACCCTGGAGCTCGGACTCGTCGCCCTGCGGCATCAGTTGACCGTTTTGCGCCGGCAACGCCTCGCCCTGCACCATTGCTACGAGCCTCGCGCGGCCTGAACTGTTTGGAGTGACCGAACCTGTATGCCGTCGCGGTGCCGGGCGTCGCCGCGATCCGCTATTGCGCCGCTCGGAGACTTACGCGCTCAGATCCCATGCAGGGAGGCTCCGTCGCATGAGAACGGCGAGCTCTTCGATCACAGAACAGCACCAACCGTGGCCTTCATCGGAATACCGATCCCATGGCCGGACGGAATTTTGAGCAAGGACAGCCGTCATGCCCGCAAGCTTGCGAGCCACCGTCGCGGTACGCCGCCCGGCGGAAGGAGACGTCACGGCAATTCATAACGTTTCAGGGCAGTTTCCGGGGGCTGAATCTTTGCGTGCCGCTCGCGCCATCTGTCTACGATGTCAGATTTCCTGATTCAGGTGGTCGCGCTGCGTCGTGCCCACATAGTCCCGGCGGAACCGGCCGCGCCGCTGCAGTTCCGGCACAACCAAATCGGCGAACTCCTCGATCGCACCCGGCGAATAGATAGGAGAAATCATGAAACCATCGCCACCGACGGCGTCGAAATAGGCTTCGAGCTGATCAGCGACGTCAGATGGCGTGCCGACCATCTGCGGCAGTCCGACGGCCTGACCGTGATTTTGGGCCACTTGCCGCAGGGTCAGCAACTCGCCGGTCATCGAACGATAGCGCGTCTGCATGCGTTGCAACTTGGGTTCAGTGAGATGCGCCATGATCGTGTCGAGTGGCAACGTCGAGAGATCAAAGTCGAGGTGGCCAGACAGCATGGCAAGCCCGCCTTCGAGTGGCACCAGGGAGTTGTGCTCGGCCTGCTTTTCAACCGCCTCGCCGCGCGACGAACCGATGATCGGCTGCACGCCGAACAGCATCTTGCACGCCTGCGCCTTGCGACCCGCCTCGACCACGCCACGCTTTATGTCGTCATAGAGCGCTTTCGCGCCGGCGAGGTAGGGCTGGATGGCGAACACCGCATCCGCATAGCGCGCAGCAAATTCGCGGCCTTTCCCAGAGGTGCCAGCCTGCAGTATGGCCGGCCCGCGATGCGGCGAGCGCACTACATTCAAGGGCCCGCGTGACTTGAAGAAGCGGCCCTCGTGTTCGATGCGATGCACCTTGGTCGGATCGGCAAAGATGCCGGCGTCGCGGTCCATCAACACGGCATCCTCGTCCCAGCTTGTCCACAGCTTGCGGCAGACCTCCATGAATTCGTCGGCGCGGTCGTAGCGCTCATCAGTCTGCTTGAGCTCCTCGCCGAAATTGGCCGACTGGTTGTGGTTTAGTGTCGTCACCACGTTCCACGCCGCCCGCCCGCGGGTCAGGTGATCGAGCGTCGCCCATAGTCTGGCTGCATGAAAGGGATGCTGGTGGCTGACCGAGTAGGTGGCCCCCAGTCCGATATGCGTCGTAACGGCCGCCATGAATGACAGCAGAGGGACGGGATCGTGTTCAGGCGCCTGCGTTGCATTGCGCAGCGCCGACGCCAATGAACCGCCAAAAGTGTCGGAGATGTAGTTGAGGTCAGCAAAGAAGACCATGTCGAACTTGGCCCTCTCGCAAACACGCGCGATATGCTGGTAGAGTTCGGGCTGCGTCCAGTCGTAGCCCGCTTCCAAGGTGCGCCGGTGTCGCCACATGGCGAGGCTGTGATAGGTCGGTCCATGCACAAGGAACTGCGCCAGGTGCATCATGGGCTTGGGCATCTCGACCCCATCCTTTCTCAATCGACATTCCCCGGAAGAACCCTTGGAACGGCGAAAGTGCTTTCATTCAGCTGGATTCCGAGGAAGCCACGCGCGACCGGCACAGTTTCCCGGCGTTCCCGCCGTTGTCCTTGCTCAAAACTCAAAAACGCCGAGAAAGCATAGAGTTTTCGGCGCCGCAGTCATACCGTCATCGGCATGCTCACGCTTTTGTCCGCCCTCGGTTCCCTGCTCTCGTTCCGGGTGCGCAGCCGCGCCGCGCTGGAGCTTGAGCTCGTCGCCCTGCACCATCGATACCAGCGTCGCGCAGCCTGAACTTCTCGAGGTGACTGAACCCGTACTGCCGACCGTTGTGCCGTCTGCAATTGCGTCGCTCGGATGTAGACGCGCTCAGAACTCATGCGCGGAGGCCGCGTCGCAGGAGAGCGGCGCGCCCTTCGATCACCGAACATCGTCAAC
>JABMNB010000112.1 GCA_013205335.1 Rhodospirillales bacterium | reverse complement strand
GCTGAAGATGCCGGGTGCCCAGCAGCGCGGCGTCCATCTTTCGATGCACGCTCTGTACGATCCGCCGCTCGACCGCTGGATCAATGGCTTCCTCGACCGCTGGCTCGCCACCGACCAGAGGGTTGCCTCTCCGTCTCGTGAGGCATCCGCTCCCGTGCCCGAAATGACCGCCTCCGCAGACTAGGGGAGAGATGGTCCCAAGCCCTGCCATGGTCTAGGCTCTCCGCGAAATGCAGGGAGACGCAGAATGATCTCGGGCGCGCTGATTTTCGTTCTGGCCGTCGTCCTCGTGGCGCTGGTGCTGGTCTTCGCCGGCGTCAAGACGGTGACCCAGGGTACCAACTGGACCATCGAACGGTTCGGCCGCTATACGCGCACGCTTGCGCCCGGCCTGCATTTCATCGTGCCTTTCGTCGATTCGGTCGGCCGCAAGATGAATATGCAGGAGAACGTCTTCGACATTCCTGGACAGAAGGTCATCACCAAGGACAATGCCACCGTGCAGGTGGATGCCGTGGCCTTCTATCAGGTGGTCGACGCCGCCCGCGCCGCCTACGAAGTCCAGAACCTCCAGCTGGCCATCACCAACCTGGTGCTGACCAACATCCGCTCGGTCATGGGCAACATGGCGCTCGACGAGGCCCTGTCGAAGCGCAACGACATCAACAACACGCTGCTTGCGGTCATCGACCAGGCAACCGGCCCCTGGGGGGTCAAGGTGCTGCGCATCGAGGTCAAGGACATCGCGCCGCCCGAGGATATCGTGGTGGCGATGGGCCGGCAGATGAAGGCCGAGCGGGAAAAGCGCGCGACGATCCTCGAGGCAGAGGGCGTACGCGAATCGAGCATCCAGCGGGCCGAGGGCGAGAAGCAGTCGGCCATCCTGACCGCGGAGGGCCGCCGCGAGGCCGCCTTTCGCGATGCCGAGGCGCGCGAGCGCATGGCGCAGGCCGAAGCCAAGGCCACGTCGGTCGTGGCCGAGGCGATCGCCGGCAACGGCGTGCAGGCGACCAACTACTTCCTCGGCACCAAGTACGTCGAGGCGCTGGCGAAGATGGGCTCCAGTCCGAACGCCAAGGTGTTCTTCCTGCCCGTCGAGGCAGCGGGCGTCATGGCCTCGATCGCGGGCATCGGCGAACTGGCCAAGGAGGCGCAGGCGCGTGGTGTCGAGGCCGCCGGGTCGCGGCCACGCGGCTCCGTTCCCAACGCGGGCTAGGCGATGTTCAAGGTGGTCTTCTGGTACTGGTGGGCGGCGGCGGCGATCCTGCTCGTCTTCGAGATGATGCTGCCGGGAGTCGTCTTCCTCTTCGTCGCCATCGGGGCGGCCGCGGCGGGCCTCTTCCTGCTGGTCGTGTCCGATCTGTCGATCGAGCTGCAGCTCCTGACCTTTGCCGTGATTTCGGTCGCCGCGGCCGTCGGGCTGCGCGGAACCCTGCGCCGCCTGCAGCATGCCGACAATCCGCCGACCTCCACGCTCAATGCCCGCGGCGACGCCCTGATCGGCAGGATCATCTTGCTCGACGAGCCCATCCTCAACGGGCGGGGCAGGGTGATCCTGGGCGACGGGAGTTGGAGCGTGACCGGTCCCGACATGGTGAAGGGCGCCAAGGTAAAGGTGAAATCGGTGAGCGGCACCGAGCTCGCTGTTGAGCCTGCGCCATGAGGGCTCGCGCCATGAGGAACGGCACCCTGAAGCGCAGGCTCCTGCTGGCGCTCCCGGTGCTTTGCCTAGCACCGCGCAGCGCGGGCGCGCAGACGCCGTATCCGACGAAGACCGTCCGCCTGATGGTCGGCGCGAATGCCGGCGGCGGCACCGACATCGTGGCGCGCCTGCTGGCCGAGAAACTCGCCGAATCGATGAAGGGTACCTTCGTCGTCGAGAACAAACCCGGCGCTTCCAACACCATCGCCGCCGATCTCACGGCCAAGGCGCCGCCGGACGGGCACACGATCCTCGTCGCCACCAACACCGGCCAGGCCATCGCGCCGCATCTGCTGAAGCTCGGCTTCGATCCGATGAAGGACCTGATTCCGATCGGGCTCGTGGTGAACGTGCCCAACGTGCTGGTGGTCGGTGCATCGGTGCCGGTGAACTCGGTGCCGGAGCTGATCGCCGCGATGAAGGCCCGGCCCGGCGAGTTCAAGTACGCCTCCTCGGGCGTCGGCAGCACGCAGCACATTGCCGGCGAGGCGTTCGACATCGCCGCGGGCGTGAAGGGGCTGCACGTGCCCTACAAGGGCAGCGCCCAGGCCCATCTAGATATCATCGGCGGTAACGTCGAGATGATGTTCGACACGACCTCCTCATCGATGGGACAAATCAAGGCCGGCAAGTTCAAGCCGCTGGCCGTGACCTCGGATCGTCGCAGCAGCGAGCTGCCCGATGTCCCCACGCTTGCCGAGGCGGGCCTGCCGTGTTTCGACATGACGACCTGGTACGCCGTGTACGTGACGGCCGGGACGCCGCCCGACATTGTCGCGAAGCTGCAGGCCGAACTGATCCGCATCGTAGCGCTGCCGGACGTTCAGGCAAAGCTGCGCGGTCTCGGCGGCGAGCCGGGCACGATGACGGTCGAACAGTTCACGCGCTTCAACGCACAGGAATACGAGCGCTTCGGCCGGCTGATCCGCGAGGCCAACATCAAGCCGGAGTGATTGCCGGCCTGATTTGCGTCCCCTGCGCAGCGCCCGGGTACTCCTGCGAGTGCAGGGAGGGACACAACCCGGAGATTCTCGTGAAAGCGGCTTTCATGGCCCTGCTGGTCGCCGTCGTCGGTGGCGCGGCCGATGGCGCCGCCGGCCAGGACGCCGCCGCCGTGTACCCAGCCGCAAGGCTAGATGATCGCCTCGCCGTCCTGCAGGAAGGCTTCGAGCGCCCGCTCGTGCGGGGCGATGTCGAGACCCTGAGCGGCGATCCATTCGTCGTTGTAGTAGGTGTGACCGTAGCGCTCGCCGCCGTCGCAGATCAGCGACACCAGCGATCCCGTGCGGCCTTCCGCCTTCATGCGCGACGTCAGGATGCACAGCGCCACGAAGTTGGTACCGGTCGAGCCGCCGACCCTGCGGCCGAGCAGCCGCGACAATACCCGCATGCCTGCCAGTGATTGAGCGTCGGGCACCCGCATCATGCGATCGATCATGTCCGGCATGAACGATGGCTCGACCCTCGGCCGGCCGATGCCTTCGATACGTGAACCGCGCTCGCAGGTCGCCTGGAGATTGCCCTTGGCGTAGGCCTCGAAGAAGGCTGAGTACTCCGGATCGGCCACGCAGAGCCGCGTGGCGTAACGCATGTAGCGGATGTACCGGCCGAGCGTCGCCGTCGTGCCGCCGGTCCCCGCGCTCATCACGATCCAGGTCGGTACGGGGTGGGGTTCTCGGCTCATCTGCTCGAAGATTGATTCGGCGATGTTGTTGTTGCCGCGCCAGTCGGTCGCCCGCTCGGCATAGGTGAACTGATCGACATAGACGCCGCGCAGCTCGCTCGCGAGCGCCTCGGCCGCGGCGTAGATGCCGCGACCGTCCGCAATCAGGTGGCACTTCCCGTGCTGCCGTTCGATCTCCGCAATTTTCTCCGCCGAGGTCGATGCCGCCATCACCGCATGGAAGGGCAGGCCCAGCAGGCGCGCGAAGTAGGCCTCCGAGATCGCCGTCGAGCCCGACGACGCCTCGACGATCGGCGTGTCTTGCCGGATCCGCCCGTTGCAGATGCCGTACAGGAACAGCGAGCGCGCCAGCCGGTGCTTCAGGCTGCCCGTGGGATGGGTCGACTCGTCCTTGAGATAGACGTCGATTCCCTCGAGTACCGGCAGGTCGAGCCGCAGCAGGTGCGTGTCTGCCGAGCGGCGCTGGTCGTTGCGGATCAGCTCCAGCGCATGGCGGGACCATTCGGCATCGTTGTGACGGGCGACCGCCTCGTCGAGAAGCTGCAGGTGCGTCATGATCCGTCCGCCTGTTCCCCAGCCCGTGCCTTCAGCCGCCGATGATCTTCTTCTCGATCATGCAGTGGATGCCCTTGTTGCCGTCCACCGTCTGCGTGACGTGCAGGTCGGCCTGCAGGCTGCAGAGCATGTAGGCGTCCTCGGGCTTGAGGCCGGTCTTGGCGGTGATCAGCCGGATCATGTCGCGCAGCGCCTCCTTGGCGGCGTCGTCGAGATCCTGGTCGAAGCCGTGCGTGATCCAGTGCGTCGCGGTCTCGGCGCGCGGATTGTTGAGCTTCATATCTTTGTGCAGGGTGAACTTGAAGGTGCCACTCAGGCTGGTTTCGAGCGCCGTCAGGTTGACCTCGCCGTCACCCTGCACGCCATGGCCGTCGCCGGTGGAGAACAGGCCGCCGTCGGCGAAGACCGGGAAATAGACCGTCGTGCCGACCCGGAAGTGCTTGTTGTCGATGTTGCCGCCGAAGGCGCGCGGCTCGACCGAGCTGCACTGGCCCCATTCCGGCGGCGGGGCGACGCCCATGATGCCGAAGAACGGCTTGAGTTCGATCTCGGTGCCCCACGGCATGGTGCAGACGCCGCGATTGGAATCGATCGGAATGTGCGTCAGGCGATAGAAGGGGAAGTCCTCGGGCAGGGTGCCCATCAGCGGCCGCTGCACGTTCCAGCCCCAGTTGGTACGGAACTTGATGTCGAGCACCTCGACCGCCAGCACGTCGCCGCGCTCGGCGCCCTCGACATGGACGGGGCCGGTCAGGATGTGGCGGCCGATATGCGGCTTCAGCGTCGCCAGGATTTCGCGATGCTCGGGCAGCACGTTGAACGGCTCGCCGGGCAGGATTTCGGCGGCGCCTGACACGCAATGGATGGTCGCGGTGTCGCCCGACTTGATGCGAAGCCGCGGCTCCAGCTGGCTGTCGAAATAGCCCCAATGGCAGGTCTCGGGCGAAGAATGCAGCTCGTGGTTGGCCATTTCGATCCTCAATTGTAGCGTCCTGCGCCCGAAGCACATACCGTGCCCGGGGAATCATCTCAAATCGGCACGGACGGGCAAATCTTTTGAATTATCGCCACGGCTACCACGCCGGCAATTTCGCCGACTTGCTGAAGCACACCGCGCTCTGTGAGCTTCTGCGGCTGCTGACCGCCAAAGACAAGAAGCTGTTCGTGCTCGACACACATGCCGGGGCGGGCGGCTACGATCTTGGCAGCGAGCAGGCGCGGCGCACAGGCGAGGCCGAGGCGGGCATCGCACGGCTGACGGCCGAGGCGCGGGCCGGCATGCCGGCCGCCGTCGTTCGCTATATCGCGGCCGTTCAGGCCTATGATCGCAAATTCGGCCCCTCCAGAGGTGCGCTCCAGCGCTATCCCGGCTCGCCGCGGCTGATCCGGGCGGCGTTGCGACCGGGCGACCGATTCGTCGCCTGCGAAATGCACCCGCAGGAAGCGTTGCTTCTCAAGCGCGAGTTCGCCGGAGACCGGGCGGTCGAGGTGCGCCAGGCCGACGGCTATCATGCGCTGAAGGAGCTGCTGCCGCCGGTCGAGCGCCGTGCCCTGGTGCTGATCGACCCGCCCTTCGAGGCGATCGACGAGTTCGAGCGGCTGGCGCGCGCCGTGCGGCATGGGCTGCGCCGCTTCCCCATCGGTTGCTACGCGATCTGGTATCCAATCAAGGACGAGGCGGCCGTTTCGTCGTTCTTCGCCTCTCTGTCGGAGGTGAAATGCCTGCGCATGGAACTCGATCTCGGTCCGCGCGTGCCCGAAGGCAAGCTCGCGGCCTGCGGCCTGGTCGTGATCAACCCGCCGTGGAAATTCGAAGAGGCGATGCGAGAGGCGCTGCCTTGGATCGCGGCGCGACTCGGAGACGGAGTCAGGGCGGCGTTTTTCGCGTCGTCAGCCAGCGCCGACCCGGACGCGAGGAAGTGACCTCGGGGCGCTGCTTCTACTTCTTGCCGTTCTCGGGTTTCTCCGGCCGCCAGCCCCAGGCTTCGTAGGCGGCCTCGAGGATTCTCGGATCCAGCCCACGTTCCTCGATCTTGACGCCTTCGCCCAGCCTGTCCGCGATGATTCGGAGGCCCTTCAGACGGGCATGCATCTTCTCGTCGCTGGCAACGACGTGCCAGGGTGCCTGCTCGGTGTCCGTGCGCCCGAGCATGTCGTCGTAAGCTTCGAGATATTGTTTGCGCTTGGCGATGTTGCGAAAATCCTCGAGGCCGATCTTGTAGTGTTTGCTGGGTTTGCTGAGCCGTTCGATCATTCTCCGCTTCTGCTCCTCCGCACTCACATGCACGAGCAGCTTCACAATGCGGACACCGTCGTCGGAGAGCTGGCGCTCGAACTCGTTGATTTCGCGGTAGGCGCGCTTCCAGGCGGCCTTGTCGCAGAATCCCTCGACGCGTTCGACGAGGACCCGGCCGTACCAGGTCCGGTCGAAGATCGCCCAATTGCCCGGCCCGGGCAGCCGGTCCCAGAAGCGCCAGAGATAGTGTCGGCCCTGCTCCTCCGGGGTTGGCGCACCGATGCGCCAGACCTGGACCGATTTCGGCTCGAGTCCCGCCACCAGGCGTTCGATCATGCCGCCCTTGCCGGCGGCGTCCCAGCCGTCGATGCAGATCAGCACGCGGCCGCCCGTTCGCAGATCGTGGACGTGGAGTTCGGTCAGCCGATCCTGCAGTTCCTTGATTTGTTGTAGGTGGCCTATATTTAGCTTTATGGAGGTTGCCATAACCACGAACCTTTCAATAATTACAATGGGATAGACGCCGTTTACATTTGTGGTAAGTTGCCGTAGCTTTACCCTGCGTTGTTACGGGGTGTTTATGCCAAAACTCACAAAGAGCTTCGTTGATAAGCTGGTCCCACCTGCAAAGGGCGACGCTTTCCACTGGGACACGGATCTCAAGGGCTTCGGCCTGCGGGCTAACGCTGCGGGCAAGAGCTTCGTTGTACAGGGGCGAATCGGCAGCGGTCGCAGTGCACCGGCAGCGCGGCTCACTATCGGCCCCTACGGGGTATTTACGCCCGACCAAGCGCGCGATGCGGCCCGCGAACACCTGCGCAACATGCGCATGGGCGTCGACCCCCGAGCGGCTGCCAAAGCATCCATAGTGCAACGGCGCACGCTCCGCGAGGTGGCGGACGACTACATGCGCGACATTCCTCTGAAGGACACCAGTAAGAGGGCGATCAGGCAAGCTGTCGGCGCGACGTTCAAAGAGATCGGTTGGGCTGACAAGCCACTCGCCAGCATTACGAGGGCCATGGTGGATGAGAGCTTCTTGGAGATGCGCGAGCGCGCGCCCGGTCATGCCAACCACGCCTTCGGTATCCTCCGGGCGGTGTTCAATTACGCGACTCGCCAATACACCAACGACGACAAAACGCCAATCTTCACTGACAATCCCGTCAAGGTGCTTCACCGCAAGTGGGCCAAGCTCAGGCCACGCACTGGGCGCATTCCAGACGAACAGCTAAGCGCGGTATGGAACCATCTTCAAAACGCACGAGAGACTGCACACAACGGTCATACTCGGTCGTCTATCGACCTTGTCACGTTTCTGCTGCTCACTGGTGCGCGGATGTCGGAAGCGACCAAGCTTACTTGGGATCGCGTGGATTTTGAGAAGGGAACGTGGCACCTACCCGACCTCAAGAACGGCAATAAGGTCTGGCTGCCGCTATCGTCGCAAGCGATAGAGCTGCTTCACAGCCGCCAGAAGCTTGGCATCAACAGTCCCTACGTGTTTCCCTCGTGGGAAGGCCACATAAAGGACCCGCGAGACGCTATGAAGAACTTGAGCGCAGTCGCGGGGCGTAAACTAACGCCGCATGATTTACGTCGTTCGTTTACCCATGTTGGCGCATGGCTCTGCCAGATCGATATCCAGCGCGTAGAACTTTTAACGAATCATCTACCGACATCGGTGACCGCTCGTCACTACCTGGAGACCGAACACTTGGAATACCTCAAGCCCGAGGTGCAGCGGATTGCCGACCGGATAGTTGGAGGTGCAGCATGATTGGACGCATCGCTCTCGTATTCATCGCCGTCACCCTAATGGCCTCACCGGCACTGGCTAACGACCGCAAGGTTATTCGAGACCAGTACGGACGGCAGGTCGGAACCGTGTCGAAAGATCCAGTATTCAAAGACCGGGAAGTCATCAAAGACAACTACGGCCGACAGAAAGGCACCGTGACAAAGGACAAACGGTAAGGCACTTATCGATCGATAAGTGCGGTTGCGTTTTCGCTTGCCGATGCACCGCAAGTTGTGTATGGTAGCATCATCCCGCAATTGATGCGGAAACCCTCGGCCGATTGAGTGAAACCCGGCGTATAGCTGGAGTTTCACTGTAATGACCACATCAACCTCCGATGCGCTGACAAGCGATCAAGTCGCCAGCATGCTCGGCATCAAGCGCAACACCCTCGAAATCTGGCGCTGCAAAGGCAAAGGTCCCTGCTTCATTAAGCTAGGTACCGCCAAGCAGGCCGGGGTCATTTACTCCCGCTCTGATGTCGAAGCTTGGGTTGCCGGGCACAAGTTCACCAGCACGTCCGCCTATTCCGCCAAAGGCAATTAATACGCCTTTGCAACGGCGGGCATTCCCCGTTCAAGAAAAGCGGCCGGAGGTGGCTCTCCTCCGACCGCGAGTCGAT
>JABMNB010000111.1 GCA_013205335.1 Rhodospirillales bacterium | reverse complement strand
GTTCATAGCCTTTTGTTTTAGCTGCTTTCATTTCCGCTCAGCCTCTCGGCAGGACTCACATGCCGGGCGGATATCGCCAGCGACGACCGAAAGCCTGACTGCCATCCATTCGGCTGCTTGATTTGCCTCAAGGATCATCGCCGTCTTTGGCAATACTGATCACTGAAAGATGGAACGGGTTGCAACGGGTCTTGGTCGTTTCCAAAGGATGAACATGGGCAAGGTGACCAGACTTCCGACCAGGACCGAAATGCCTGAAACCAAACGCCCGGCGCACTCCGTCCCGGCGGACGATCTCGTCGCGGCCGGCAAACGGCTGCGCGACACTGTCCCGCGGTCGAGCCTGGGTGTCTGGAAGCACAGGAAGGAGCGGGACGACCCGCTCGAGCTACTCCATGCCTCCGACGCTGGACGGATTCCCGGGCTGATCCCGATCCGCTACGGCCGCATGCTTCAGACGCCCTTCACCTTTTACCGGGGCGCAGCGAGCGTCCAGGCCGCCGATCTCGCCGCCGGTCCATCGACAGGCATTCGCGTCCAGGCATGCGGCGACTGTCACCTTCTCAACTTCGGCGGCTTCGCCACGCCCGAACGCAATATCGTGTTCGACATCAACGATTTCGACGAGACCTTGCCGGCGCCCTGGGAATGGGACGTCAAGCGGCTGGTCGCCTCGTTCGTGCTGGCGGCGCGCGCCAACGGTCTATCCGGATCGGCTGGCCGAGACGCGGCTGTGACCTGTGCCTGCAGCTATCGCGAGAGATTGCGGGACGTCGCGGCCATGAGCCCGCTGGAGGCTTGATACGCAAGGATCGGCGTTGACGACTTCTTCGGCCTGATCGACGATTCCGAGGTGAAGAAGCGTGCGCGTCGCCGGGTCGAGAAGGCGCAGCAGGACGGGGCCTCCGATGCAGATTACCCGAAGCTGGCCGAGATGGTCAGCGGCCAGGTCCACATCAAGGATCAGCCTCCACTGATTTTTCACATGGATGTCCAGCGCGAAGAAGGCTTCAGGGCTTTTGTCGAGAAGGCGCTCGCCGATTATCGCGATACCCTCCCCGAAGATCGGCGCGCCCTGCTCGACCGCTATCGTCTGGTAGACTTGGCCATCAAGGTGGTCGGCATCGGCAGCGTCGGGCGCTATTGCGCAATCGGCCTGTTCATGTCGTCGTCGAATCAGCCCCTGTTCCTTCAGTTCAAGCAGGCCGTTACTTCCGTTCTCGAGCCCTATGCCGGCAAGAGCCTCCACGGACATTCGGGCCAGCGCGTGGTGATGGGTCAGCGCCTGATGCAGTCGTCTTCGGACATATTCCTCGGCTGGGTCACCGGCCTCGAGGGTCGCGAGATTTATGTGCGCCAGCTGCGCGACACCAAGGTCAAACCCCTCGTCGAGACGTTCAATCGCGGCGTGCTGGAAACCTATGGCAAGGTGTGCGGCTGGGCGCTCGCGCGGGCGCATGGCCGGGCAAGCCATCCCTGGCTGGTCAGCGGATACCTCGGCACGAGCGATGTCTTCGACAAGGCGATGGGCGATTTTGCCGTGGCCTACGCCGACCAGACCGAGCGCGATCATGCCGCCCTCAAGACCGCCGTTCGCGCCGGCACGATCAGGATCCATGTCGAGGAAGACCGGTGATCTGGTCGCCGGCCCCCTTCCCCAACGTCGAGCGCTGACCATGACGTTCGACTTCAACGACTATTCCCTGCTCGCGATCTTCGTGGTCAGCCTGGTCCTGATCCTCGGGGCGGGCGAAATCGGCCACTGGCTTGGCGAGTGGGCCGCGCGACGCGGTGCGCCCGGCGTGTCGACCCTGGAAAGTGCCATACTCGGCCTGCTGGCATTGATGATCGGCTTCACCTTTTCCATGGCCCTGTCGCGCTACGAGGCGAGGCGCGACGGAGTCGTGGTCGAAGCGGCGGCGATCGGCACGACGGCATTGCGCGCCCGCCTGCTGCCGGCGCCGCACAGCCGGGAGACGGTGAAGCTCCTGCGCGACTATGTGCAGCTTCGGCTCGATATAACCCGGCGTCCCGTTTCCCCGCAGGAATTCGACGCAGCGATCGCCCGGTCGAACGTCCTCCAGGAGGCGCTGTGGCAGCAGGCCAAGGCCGTCGCGGCGAAGGACAACGCCATGGTGCCGACGGGGCTGTTCGTGCAGTCGCTCAACGAGATGATCGACGACCAGGAGAAGCGCCTCGCGGCGTTCAACAACCGCCTGCCGATCGTCGTCCTGGTCGCCCTCTATGGTGTTTCCATCCTCGGCATCGGCTTTGCCGGCTATGGCAGCGGAATCGAGTCGAAGCGGACGCGTGTGCCGGTCTATATCACCGGGGCTCTCGTTGCCACGATGGTGCTCCTGATTCAGGACCTTGACCGGCCGGGCTCGGGCTTGATCACGGTGAGTCAGCAGCCCATGGCCAACGCGGCGGCAGCCCTCGCCGCCTTTCCCGACTAGGCGGCCGCCATGGACCCGACGAGCCCGCTGACGAACAAGAGGCTGCGCACGCCGCGGGCGGCCGCCATCGCCGGCATACTGTTCTCGGGCCTGCTGATCGCCGTGTTGCTGCTGTTCCTGTCGGCGGTGCCGAAGGACGCACTCGACCAGGGCGCCTGGTTGTCGGCCGACATCGGGAATATCGTCCTGGCGATCAACCTGGTTCCGTTTGCCGGCATTGCCTTCCTGTGGTTCATCGGCGTCGTGCGCGACCGCATGGGAGACGCGGAGGACCGGCTGTTCTCGACCGTTTTCCTGGGCAGCGGCATCTTGTTCCTCGCCATGATATTCGTCGCAGCCGCGCTGTTCGGGGCGATGGTCGTCGTCCAGGAGGCGCAGCCCGGTATCCTTGCGAATTCGACCACCTTCGCACTGACGCGCGCCTTCGCCCATGCCATCGTCAACGTCTATGCGATCAAGATGGCCGGCGTGTTCATGCTGATCACTTCGACGATCGCCGTCCGCACCGCCTTCGTTGCACGATGGATGGCAGCGCCGGGCTTCGCCATGGCGCTGTTCCTGCTGTTCGCCAGCCAGTGGTTCGACTGGAGCTTCATCGTCTTTCCGGTCTGGGTACTGTTGATCAGCGTCTACATCCTGATCGCAAATCTCCGGGACAGGGCACCTCGAGCAGCAACGTGATCGCCAGTCCCGGGTACCGGAAGATCCATTGCGCCTCGCTATTCCGGGTGAGCGGGCCCGCGTCGCGTCAGCGTTTGTCGCCAGCCCCTGCCCTGTCGTCGATGGCCCCGGTGCCCGGCCCGACAGTCTGATCGCCTGGCAGGATCGGATACCCCCGCCGGCAAAGCCCGGCGATGCCCAACTCGTCGCGCGAGCCGTCCAGGACAACGCGGATGTTCTTCACAAGGCTGTCGGAGGGCGAGGCCGTCGCGGTCGATATCTGCCTCATATCGCCGACCTCGGGATGACGACGAGCCGCACATCCTTTCTTCCTCAAGACCTCAAATCTTTATCAGTGGTTTTGACGCCAGATACCCGCCAGAAAACGGGGCGCCCATCCGACACGACAGACCCCCGGAAGGTTGTGCTTCTCTCGACTGCATCGCCCTGAGTTGTCTGGGAGTCGCTGTACGGACGTTCCAGGGGGACTGCGGTCCGCGGCCCAGTCCGGGTGTCCTGCCTTGTTGCGAGATACGCCTCAAACCAGCGATGCGAGCCGGGCGGCGTGCAAGTTGTGCTCAGCCACCGTGCGGTCGATGTCGATGGTCACGACCTTGCCGTCGCGAACGACCGGCCTTCCCGCAACCACGGTGTGGCGCGCCGTCTGCGGGGCGCAGAAGAGCGTGGCCGCCACGGGATCGGCAAGGGCACCGGCATATCCCAGGCTGTTGAGATCGAGCGCGAAGAAATCACACTGTTTGCCGACGGCCAGGGACCCGATGTCGTCGCGCCCCAGCAGGGACGCTCCGCCCAGCGTCGCGAGCTCCAGCGCCTGACGCGCCGTCATCCATTCGTCGTCACGGCTCGGGTCCGACGTCGAAAGCGCCGTGTCGGGCCCTTCGGGCGGGCGCAACCCGATCTGCAGGCGGGCCAGCAGCATCGCCTGTCTTACCTCGCCCAGCATGTGGTTGCCGTCGTTGCTGGCCGAGCCGTCGACGCCGATGCCGACCTTCACGCCGGCGCGGCGATACTTCATGACCGGCGCGATGCCCGATGCCAGCCGCATGTTCGAACAGGGGCAGTGGCACACGCCGATCCCCGCCCTGGCGAATTCCCCGATCTCGGCATCGTTCACGTGGATGGCATGCGCATACCAGACGTCGCCGCCCGACCAGTCGACCGACCGCATGTAGTCGACGGGCCGCATGCCGTAGCGCTGCAGCGTGTAGCGCTCCTCGTCGAGCGTCTCGCAGAGATGGGTGTGCAGGCGGATGCCGTTGCGGCGGCCCAGCAGCGCGGACTGGCGC
>JABMNB010000003.1 GCA_013205335.1 Rhodospirillales bacterium | reverse complement strand
GTACCGTATCCCCTCGATCGCGCTGCATGTCGTGGCAGCCGTCACCAACACAGCGCCGATCGGCGTGACGCGCGGACCGGGCTTCGCCGAGGCGATCAACATCGTCGAGCGGCTGATCGATGCCGCGGCCGGTCAGACCGGCTTCGATCGTGCCGACCTCCGGCGATGGAACATGGTGGTGCCCGCGGCGATGCCGATGACCAATGCCTTCGGCTTCGAGGTCGACAGCGGCCACTTCGCCGATACGCTCGACCACGCGCTGACGCGTGCCGACTGCACGGGCTTCGCCGCACGGCGACGCGAAAGCGAGCGGCGCGGCCGCCTGCGCGGGCTGGGCTTTGCCTACCACATCAAGGCGACCGGCGGGCCACCGGACGAGAATGTCGACGTGCGCTTCGAGGTCGACGGCACGGTCTCGCTGATCACCGGTACGCAGCATATCGGGCAGGGCCACGAGACGACCTTCCCGCAGATCCTCGCCCATCGGCTCGGCGTGCCGAACGCGCGCATCCGCCTCGTGCAGGGCGACACGGATGCGATCCCGTTCGGCGGCGGCCACGGCAGTTCGCGCGCCACTTACATGGGCGGCACGGCGATCTGGCGGGCTTCCGACGAGATCGTCGCCAAGGGCACGGCGCTGGCTGCCGATGCGCTCGAGGCATCGGAAGCCGACATCCGCTTCGAGCAAGGGCGCTTCGTGGTCTCCGGGACCGATCGCACCGTCGGCCTTCTCGAGGTCGCGGCGCTGGGCCGCGACAAGGGCAAACCACTCGACACTTTCCACGCCTGGAAGCGCGAGCACATGACATTCCCCAACGGCGCACACGTGGTCGAGGTCGAGATCGACCGCGATACCGGCCGTGTAGACCTGACGCGATACACCGCGGTCGACGACTATGGTGTGCTGGTCAATCCGATGATCGCGACCGGCCAGGCGCATGGCGCCATGGCACAGGGTTCGGGCCAGGCGCTGCTGGAGCACGCTGCTTACGACGCGACGTCTGGCCAGATGGTGGCAGCGTCCTTCATGGACTACGCCCTGCCGCGCGCCGATGACCTGCCGTCGTTCGACCTCGGCTTCAATCCCACCCGCTGCACGACCAATCCACTGGGCGTGAAGGGGTGCGGCGAGGCCGGCGCCATCGCGGCCTTTCCCGCCATCGCCAACGCCATCCTTGACGCCCTGGCCCCGCTCGGCGTGAAAGGGTTCCACGGACCCGCGACGCCCTGGCGGATCTGGCAGGCCATCCAGGAGGCACGATGAAGCGCGAAGCACCGGCGGCGGCCCGCAACCGGCAACCGATCCTCGACGTGCTGCAGCCCCGCCTGCCGGCCAGGGGGCTGGTGCTGGAGATCGCCAGCGGCACCGGCGAGCATGTCGTGCATTATGCCGCCGCCCGGCCCGGGCTCGTCTTCCAGCCCAGCGACCCGGATGCGGGTGCCCGCGCCAGCATCGACGACTGGGTGCGGACGCTGGGCCTCGACAATGTACAGCCGGCGCTGGAAATCGATGTCACAAAGTCGACGTGGCCGGTCGAGCGGGCGGACGCCGTGCTCTGCTGCAACATGATTCACATCGCCCCCTGGGAGGCCGCCGTCGGTCTGGTGACCGGCGCAGCGCGCCTGCTGCCGTCGGGCGGCGTACTGTTCCTCTACGGCCCCTATCGCCGCGGCGGCCGGCACACCTCACCGAGCAACGAAGCGTTCGACAGCGATCTCAAGCGGCGCAATTCCGCATGGGGCGTGCGCAACCTCGAAGACGTGATCGAGCTCGCCGAGTCGCGGGGGTTCTCGGCACCGGAAATCGTCGAGATGCCGGCGAACAATCTGTCGCTCCTGTTCAAGCGGCTGTGAAGCGGCTGGGCGGTGGCAATCGCGCATGGGATGCGCTAACGCTTGGACCGGCCTCGCGGGGAGCATCGTCGGAATTATGTCGAATCGTAGCGATGAAGCCGTAGTTTCTGCAGTCGCAAGACCCCTTCGGGCGCTGGCGCCGGTCATGGCCGCGGTCGCCATGGCTGCGCTGATCGCCGGCTGCAAGCCCGAGAACAAGTTCCAGCCGCCTCCGCCCGCCAACATCAACGTCGGTGTCCCGGTCAAGCAGGACGTGGCGCCCTTCGAGGTCCTGACCGGCAATACCGTGGCCTTCGCGACCGTCGACCTCGTCGCTCGCGTCGAGGGCTTCCTGACCTCGCAGAACTATGTCGACGGCTCCGAAATGAAGAAGGGCCAGCAGCTCTTCGGGATCGAGCAGACGATGTACAAGGCCAAGGTCAAGGAGGCCGAGGCCCAGCTCGACGGCGCCAAGGCCTCACTGGTCCAGGCCGAAGCCGAGTTCACCCGCCAGGAGACCCTGCTCCGGCAAAACGTCTCCGCCCAGACCACCTTCGACACCGCCAAGGCCAAGCGCGACAACGCGCGGGCCAATGTCGAGAACGCCGAGGGCAATCTCACCATCGCCCAGACGAACCTCGGCTACACGACGGTCCTCGCGCCCTTCGACGGCATCGTCAGCAAGCATCTGATCTCGGTCGGCGAACTGGTCGGCGCCTCGACCGCCACCAAGCTCGCGACCATCGTCCAGCTCGACCCGATGTACGTCACGTTCAACATGAGTGAACAGGACGTTCTGCAGATCCGCCAGAACCTCAAGGAACGCCGCGTCGACGTCGAAGAGCTGAGCAAGATTCCGGTGGAGATCGGCCTGATGAACGAGCAGGGATTCCCCCACAAGGGATTCCTCAACTACGTCTCGCCCGAACTGGATGCCACCACCGGCACGATCCTGGTTCGTGCCCTCTTCAACAATCCGACTCGAGTCCTGATCCCCGGCTTCTTCGTGCGGGTGAAGGTGCCGCAGGGGCTGAGTGCCGCGACCGCCCTGCTGGTGCCCAACCGCGTGATTGCCGAGGATCAGGCCGGTAGGTATCTCCTGACCGTCAACAAGGACAATGTCGTGGTCCAGACCCGGATCACTACAGGCCAGCTTCTCGCCAACGGCCTGCGCGTGATCTCGACAGGCCTCAAGGACGACGATCAGGTCGTACTCAGCACCAACGGTGCCGCGATTCCGGGCGCCAAGGTCGTTGCCAAGCTGACGACAATTCCCGTTGCCGCCGACGGCGTTCCCGCCGCTCCCAAGTGATCGGTCGGGGAGCGCAGTCATGATCTCAGCCTTCTTCATCAACCGGCCGGTTCTGGCCAACGTCCTCGCCATCATCATCGTGCTGATCGGCGGCGTGTCGCTGGCCACCCTGCCGGTCTCGCAGTATCCCAATGTCGTACCGCCCACGGTCCAGGTCACCACGACCTACCCGGGCGCCAGCGCACAGGTCGTCGTCAACGACGTGGCCCTGCCGGTCGAGTTGCAGGTCAACGGCGTCGAGAAGATGATCTACATGCAGTCCTACAGCACGGACGCCGGCACCTACACGCTCACCGTGACGTTCGAGATCGGCACCGATCTCGATTTCGCCCAGGTGCTCGTGCAGAACAAGGTCAGTGCCGCGCTCGCGTCGCTGCCCATGCCGGTGCAGGCGCAGGGCCTCGTCGTCGAGAAGAAGTCGACATCGATCCTGCAGATCGTGTCGCTGACATCGCCCGACGAGCGTTACGACAGCCTCTATCTGAGCAACTACGCGACGATCAATCTCGTCAATGAGCTGTCGCGCCTGCCAGGCGTCGGCAACGTCAACGTGCTGGGCGTCGGCCAGTACTCGATGCGCGTCTGGCTCGATCCACAGAAGCTCTACACCTACGGACTCACCCCTTCGGACGTGAGCCGCGTCATCCAGCAGCAGAGCCAGGACGTGACGGCGGGCCAGGTCGGCCAGCCGCCGGCGCCGAAGGGCCTGGATTTCCAGTACACGATCGACGTCGTCGGACGCCTCAGTACGCCCGAGGAATTCGGCAACATCATCGTCAAGGCCGACCAGGGCAATGGCGGCAAGATCGTGCGGGTGCGCGACATCGGCCGGGTCGAGCTCGGCGCCCAGACCTACTCCCAGACCTCGCACATCAACGGCAAGCCCAACTCCGGCCTCGCGATCTACCAGCTGCCGGACGCCAACGCGCTCGACGTCGCCAACCGCGTGAAAGCCAAGATGGCCGAGCTGTCGAAGGCCTTCCCGCCCGGCCTTGCCTACGCGGTGCCGTTCGACACGACGCGCTTCGTGACGGCGTCGATCCGCGAGGTCTTCATGACCCTGATCGAAGCGGGCATCCTGGTCCTGATCGTGATCGTGATCTTCCTGCAGGACTGGCGCGCCATGCTGGTGCCGGCGACCACGATCCCGGTGACGATCATCGGCGCTTTCGCCGCCATGGCCGCACTCGGATTCACCATCAACACGACGACCATGTTCGGCATCGTGCTGGCGATCGGCATCGTGGTCGACGACGCGATCGTGATCGTCGAGGGCGTCGCCCATCACATCGAGCGGGGCATGACGCCCCACGATGCATCGATCAAGGCGATGGACGAGCTGTTCGGACCCGTCATAGGCATCACCCTGGTGCTGATGTCGGTGTTCCTGCCGGCCGCCTTCCTGCCGGGCCTGACCGGCCAGATGTTCGCCCAGTTCGCCCTGGTCATCGCGGCCACCGCGCTGATCAGCGCCATCAACGCCGCCACCCTCAAGCCCACACAGTGCGCGATGTGGCTGAGGCCCGCGACCCCGCCGGAGAAGCGCAACATTTTCTTCCGCGGCTTCAACAAGGTCTACGGCAAGGTCGAGGACGGCTATGCCGCCCTGGTCGGCTTCATGGTCCGCCGGGCCGGGCTGATGGTGCTGCTCGCCCTGGTCGCGGCCGGAATCGGCGGCTGGGGCGTCGCGCGCCTGCCGACGGCATTCATTCCCAACGAAGATCAGGGCTATCTGATGATCGGCGTACAGCTGCCGGATGGCGCGTCTCTCGAGCGCACCGAAGCGACGCTGCGCCAGGTCTCCGAGATCGCCATGGCGGCGCCGGGCGTCGAGAATGTCGTGGCACTTGGCGGCATGTCCGTGCTCGACAGCAATTCCTCCCTCGCCAATGCCGCCGTGTCGTACGTCATCCTGAAGGATTGGGACGTGCGCCTGAAGGCGGAGGGCCAGGACCTCCGTTCGATCGTGCTCGGCCTCATGGGCAAGCTGCAGGTCCTGCAGGACGGTCGGGCCTTCGTCATCGTACCGCCCGCGATCCAGGGCATCGGCAATGCCGGCGGCTTCCAGATGCAGATCGAGCAGAAGGACGGCAGCTTCGACTACACCAAGCTGCAGGCCGTGACCGATACGATGATCCGGAATGCCAGCACGCAATCGGCACTCACCAATCTCGTCACCTCGTTCCGCGCCGGCGCACCGCATGTCCGGGTCGAGGTCGATCGCGTCAAGGCCGAGTCCCTGAAGGTCCCGGTCGGCGACGTCTTCTCGGCCCTGTCGGGGTACATGGGCTCGTCCTATGTGAACCGCTTCAACAAATTCGGGTTGAGCCTGCAGGTCTACATCCAGGCCGACTCGCAGTACCGCACACGGCCCGAGGACATCCTGAAGCTCCAGGTGAAGAACCTCGACGGACAGATGGTGCCGATCGGCGCCATCGCCGAACTGCATCCCGCGCTCGGCTCGCCGTTGATCAGCCTCTACAATCTCTACCCGTCGGCAGCGATCGTGGGCTCGCCCGCGACCGGCTTCAGTTCGGGCGAAGGCATCGAGCTGATGGACCAGATCGCCAAGGCGATCCTGCCACCCGGCACCGGCTTTGAATGGACCGGCATGGCCTACCAGGAGAACATCGTCGGCAACCAGTTGATGTACGTGTTCGCCCTGGCCATCCTGCTGGTCTATCTCTGCCTCGCCGGCCAGTACGAGAGCTGGATCGCGCCGCTGGCCGTGATCCTGGCCGTGCCGCTGGCGCTCAGCGGACCGGCGATCGCTCTCACCGCGGTCGGGCTCGCGAACAACATCTACACCCAGATCGGGCTGATGCTGCTTATCGCGCTGGGTGCCAAAAATGCCATCCTGATCGTCGAAGTGGCGCGCGAGCGCCGCGCCGAGGGCATGGAGATCATCGAGTCGGCCATCGATGCGGCCCGCACCCGCTTCCGTCCCATCCTGATGACCTCGTTCGCCTTCATTCTGGGTGTCGTACCACTGGTGACGGCGACCGGCGCCGGGGCGAACTCGCGTGTCTCGCTCGGGCTCTGCGTGTTCAGCGGCATGATCGCCTCGACGTGCCTTGCCGTGCTCTTCGTGCCGTCGTTCTTCACTGTCCTGCAGCGCTTCGAGGAACGTAAGAAGCCCAAGAAGATCAAGCATGCGCCGCCGCCGGCCAGCGAAGGCATTCCGGCGGCCGGCGACTGATCGACCGCTTCCGGGGCCTCGCGCCGATGAGGCGCGCGCGGCCCGGATTCCGTCGTCGGTATCGTCAGTTCCGCAGGCTCACCTTCGCGACATTGTCCTTGTAATCGACCTTCGGATCGACGCCGAGCAGCATCTTGATGCCGGCGAGCACGTTCGAGGCGTCTAGCCAGATTTCCGCGCGCTCGGCATCGAGCCGCAACAGCGCCAGTTTGGGATCGGTCTTGCCGCCTTCGTACCAGGCCGCGATGAAGCGGTTCCAAAGGCGATCGATGACCGCCGGATCGTTGTCGAGCGTGAGAGCGCCATGGACCGTGGCGAACAGGTCGTGCCCCTTCGAGGTGAAGGTCGCAATCGCGCGGTTGCCCTGTCCGGCACCCAGCTTCTGAACGATGAGATTGTCGCGGCTCGCGAAGAACCAGATCGGTCCGTGTTTGCCATCGAGCTGGGCGGTCATCGGCCGGGTGTGCCCATCTTCCGCGCCATCGAGGCCCAGCATCATGGTCATGTCGGATTCGAGGGCCGACCAGAACTTTTCTTCGATTTCCTTGGGCGTAGGCATCGTTCGACTCCTGCAAGCATGAATGGGACTTGCCGGACCAACGCGCGACCGCCGGCTCCGTTGCAACGTCGCTCCACCGTTCCCGTTGGGCACCATGGAACCGCCCGAGACAGCCTCCCGAAGCAGCCCTCGAGACTTGCAGGCGAGCGCGACCCAGCATCGAAAACTGAGGACGGGGCGCAGTGTCTGGGAAAGCTTCCGTCTTACCCGGATTCCAACGCGACGCCTGGGCCGCGACCTTGCCTGCGACGTCGTCGTGATCGGCGCGGGTATCAGC
>JABMNB010000110.1 GCA_013205335.1 Rhodospirillales bacterium | reverse complement strand
GGGCGTAGAGGAGGGGCTCGGTCAGGCCGTGGCCCTGCTCCTGCTGGCCTGCGGTGACGATCATCGCCGTGCCCGACATCATGGAGGTGTAGATCGAGCCGATGGCGTTGCCGAGGCCGGGCGCCACATGGACGTTGCAGGAGACAAGCTTGCCCGAGGCCCGGGCATAACCGTCTGCCATGGCGATCACCACGGCTTCCTGGAGGCCGAGCACGTAGCCCATATCCGGCGCCGACGAGAGCGCATGCATGATCGGCAACTCTGTCGTGCCGGGGTTGCCGAACATCTTGGTGACGCCCTCGTCCTTCAGTACACGCAGGAAGGCATCGCGGCCGGTGATGGTGTTTGGGACGTGTGCGTCGGGCATCTGTTGTCCTCCCTGAAAGGGGGCGAGGGTAGCGTGTGTGCCAACCCCATGAAATGATCGAGTCGATGACAGTGGAGGGGCCACGCCGCGATGCGAAAAGCCGGTGCGGGAACTTATGACTGAGCTCGAGCGCAGGGTTTCGGCTCTCGCCTGCTGGCGCGGCCCGGTGAAGATGGCGCCGCTCGAGGGCGGGTTGACCAATCTTTCCTATGTCGTCGAGGATGCGGGCGAGAAATTCGTCGTGCGCTGCGGCGACGACATTCCCGTCCATCACGTGTTTCGCGATCGCGAGCTTGCCGCTTCGATGGCGGCATACGCCGCCGGCCTGTCGCCCGAAATCGTCCATGCCGAGCCCGGCCTTCTGGTGATGCGCTTCGTCGAGGGGCGTACCTATACGGAAGCGGATCTGCGCGCGAACATCCAACGCCTCGCGCTACTCCTTAGGAAGTGCCACCACGAAGTCGGCGATCATCTCGCAGGGCCTCCCAACTTCTTCTCGGTGTTCCACGTGATCCGCGACTATGCGCGGACGATCCGGGCGGCGAGTAGCCCGTTCGCCGCCGACGTTCCGCGCTATCTCGAAGCCGGCCGGGCACTGGAGGCGGCCCAGGTGCCGATGCCCATTATCTTTGGTCATCACGATCTGCTGCCGGGCAACGTGATGGACGATGGCAAGCGTCTCTGGCTGATCGACTGGGAGTATGGCGGCTTCGGCACCGCCATGTTCGACCTGGCGAACCTCTCGGCGAACGGCGCTTTCGGCGAAACCGAGGATACGACGCTTCTGGATGCCTATTTCGAGGGCAAGGTCTCGGCCGACCTGCGCCGGTCTTTTCAAGCGATGAAGGCGGCCAGCGCGTTGCGTGAAGCCATGTGGGCCATGGTTTCGGACATTCACCTGCAGATCCCCGGCGCCGACTACAAAGCGCATGCCCGGGACTATCTGCGCCGCTTTGAGGAACTGATGGCCCGGTGATTGCATGTTGCTCTGGAGGATTTGACCTCAGGAGTAACTTGCATGAGCCTCCGCCGACTTCGCCTTGCCGTGGCGCTGGCCGCCGCTTCCCTGCTTCCACTGTCCGCGGCGCAGGCCCAGGAAAAGACGCTCCGCATTGCCATGACGGCGTCGGACATCCCGACGACCACCGGCATGCCGAACAACGGCTTCGAGGGCATGCGCTTCCTCGGCTTCCCGATCTTCGAGGGGATGATCCTGTTCGACCTCTCGAAGTCGGACCAGCTCGCGACCCTTCGACCAGGCCTCGCCGAGAGCTGGAAGCAGGCGCCGGACGACAAGAAGACCTGGATTTTTACGCTTCGTAAGGGCGTCAAGTTCCACGATGGCACCGACTTCAACGCCGACGCGGTCATCTGGAACCTCGAGCGCATCTTCAACAAGGACAGTGCCCAGTTCGAGGCGAACTCGGCGGGCATCATGCGCTCGCGCGTGCCGATCCTCGCCGGCTACAAGAAGATCGACGACAACACAGTGGCGCTGACCACCACGGTCGTTGCCTCGTATTTCCCGTGGATGGTTCCCTACATCCTGACGGCCTCGCCCACGCAGTGGGACAAGCTCGGGAAGGACTGGAACAAGGTGGCTGCTGTGGGCGCCGCCGGCACCGGTCCGTTCAAGATCACCAAGGTCGTGCCGCGCCAGTCGGTATCGCTGGGCCGTAGCGATGAATATTGGGATGCTGCGAAGAAGGCGAAGGTGGACGCGGTCCTGCTTCTGCCGATTCCCGAGGCCAACACGCGCCTTGCTGCGCTGCGTTCGGGCCGGGTCGACTGGATCGAGGTGCCGCCGCCGGATGGGATTCCGTCGCTGAAGCAGGCGGGATTCGTGATCTCGACCAATTCGTATCCGCACGTCTGGCCCTGGTTCTACAACATGGCCGCCAAGAACAGCCCGCTCGCCGACGTCCGCGTGCGCCAGGCGCTGAACTACTGCATCGACCGCGGCGCCATCGTCTCGCTGCTGAACGGCACCGCCGAACCGTCGGTCGGCTGGCTGAAGCCCACCGATGCCGCGTTCGGCAATCCGGAAAACCGCTACACGTTCGATCCGGCGAAGGGCAAGAAGCTCCTGGCCGAGGCCGGCTTCACGCCGCAGAAGCCGCTGTCCTTCAAGGTCATGATCTCGACTTCGGGCTCCGGCCAGATGCTGCCCCTGCCGATGAACGAGGCGCTGCAGGAGAACCTCAAGCAGGCCTGTGGCGTCGACGTCCAGGTCGATGCCGTCGAGTGGCAGGTCCTCCTGAACGCCAGCCGCGCCACGCCCGATGCGCCGTCGCTGAACGGCGCGATGGGACTGAACGTCAGCTCACCGTCGAGCGACGTCGGCATGATGTATCGCTACTTCGCTGCGGCGAACTTCTCGCCCAACGGGTCGAACTTCGAACATTGGAAGGACGACAAGTTCGAAGCCGCTCTCGCCACCCTTGCGGATGCCACCGACGAGGCGACGATCCTGCAGAACTTCAAGGCGGCGCACGAGCGGCTGGTCGACAACCCGCCCTGGCTCTTTATCGTGCACGACCTGAACCCGCGCGCCTTCAGCAAGAACGTCCAGGGCTTCGTGCCGGCACAGTCATGGTTCGTCGACCTGACGAATGTCAGCCTGAAGTAGAAACATTCAAAATGCCCTCTCCGCCCGCGACTGCGGGGGGGGGAGAGGAAGGGGCCCCGCGCGTCAGCGTGGGGTAGGTGAGGTGGGTCATTCCGATCGTCACCCGCTCACCTGACCTCTCCCCCGATCGGGGGAGATGAACATGAAATGGAAAAACAGCTTTCGCCTCAGCGGGCGCAGATCATCGGTATCTTGGACAGGATCTCGATCGAGCAGGTCTCGGTCGGGAAGAGGGCCCAGACGGCGGCGAGGATGATCGCCAGAAAGATGAATGGCCGCAGGACGCGCAGCACGACCGGCAAGAGCACCTGCAGCGCCCAGTAGGCTACGAGCAGGCCGATCACCACGGCGAGCACGCGATACTGCATGCTCCAGCTGTCCCAGGTACCGAGATTGGCCCGCGCGAAAAGTTCCTTGAGCTGTTCCACGATCAGTCGCGGAACGGATCGGTCATCAGGATCGTGTCCTCGCGCTGCGGGCTGGTGCTGAGCAGCGCCACCGGACAGCCGACGAGTTCCTCGATGCGACGCACGTACTTGATGCAGGTTGCCGGAAGCTCACCGAAGGAGCGGGCGCCCTGGGTGCTCTCGCTCCAGCCTTCGAACTCTTCCCATATCGGCTTCAGCTTGGCCTGGGCCCCCATGGTGAAGGGGAAGCGCTCGATGCGCTTGCCGTCGAGTTCGTAGCCGACACAGACCTTGATGACCTTCTCGCCGTCGAGCACGTCGAGTTTCGTCAGGGCAATGCCGTCGATGCCGTTCAGCTTGACCGCCTGGCGCACCATCACGGCGTCGAACCAGCCGCAACGCCGGCGCCGGCCGGTGTTGGTGCCGAATTCCTTGCCGCGATCGCCCAGTCCCTGGCCGATCGCGTCGGTCAGTTCGGTCGGGAAGGGGCCGTCGCCGACGCGCGTCGTGTAGGC